>NZ_JAHIBY010000014.1:0-92778 GCF_024151445.1 Acinetobacter sp. UC24323
ACCATCTCATCATCAAATTCATCACTTAAAGCAACCAATCTAATCACAAGTAACTGTTTTTCAACAAGTTTCTATCTGCATCACCGCCGATGGATGTGCATTATAGACCATTAATAACCCTTTGCAAGCGAAAATTAAAATTTAATGACTCGAGCGTTTATTTTTAAATCAATACTAATATTAATCCTTTGTTTTATATTGATAATTATTTTAATTTTTTATTTTTGACTTAAATAAGCCAGTATCATGCTCGATAATTCTCGCTTAAGTTGTTGTTCTGAGATAAGAAAATTGTTTTGGCTTACATAACGCATCATCGTAAAAAGCGTACTATTAATAATTACAAAGGACTTATGCTTCACCTGTTCGAAGTCCCATTGATGAGGATTTCTACTGAATGTATATAGCCCTACTTCAAAAAAATGCTTTTCTAAAATCTGAGCAGCTTGCGAATGACTATAGTCATGCCAGTGTTTCAGCACTTCTATAAAAAATCCATGATCGGCTTTTAATGCATTAAATCCCAACTCTATTGCTAAGGGAATGAGCAGCTCTAAAGGAATATTTCCTTGTCGCACAACTAATTCTTTAAGTTGTTGCCCCAGCAATTCGCTTTTACGGCGCAATAGTTCTTCTATGATTTGATCTTTATTCTCAAAGTATTGGTAAATCGACCCAACACTTACTCCAGATTTCTCTGCAATTTTAGGCGTCGTCGTATGTAGTAATCCATACTGGGCGATACACTGCTGTGTCGCCTCTAAAATATGGTCAACAATAATTTTTGAACGC
This sequence comes from Acinetobacter sp. UC24323, assembly GCF_024151445.1. Classification (NCBI taxonomy): domain Bacteria; kingdom Pseudomonadati; phylum Pseudomonadota; class Gammaproteobacteria; order Moraxellales; family Moraxellaceae; genus Acinetobacter; species Acinetobacter sp. UC24323. Next base: position 793 of record NZ_JAHIBY010000014.1, read on the forward strand.
TGTTGCTGTGGGACTTTTCTCATCGTTTTTTATTCGTTAAATGCGAATTGAATGCGAATAATTATTCATATTAGCCTATTTATTATTCAGTTCAATAAGTAAGTAACGATATGCAAATGATTAGCCCGACTCGACTTGCTTCTTTTAATGACATGCAAGACAGTAATTTCTTTACTCAGTTTTTAAATATCTGTTGTGAAAAACCAGTACAACCAAGCTATACGGAATATGTGTCTTTACAACATGCCCTTTATGAAGGGGATATTGAAATGGACAAGGTGATTGATTGGGTTATGCAAAATCCCAAAGATCACCGAATAATTTTTGAGAAGATATTATTTCAAGGCCGTGATGAACTCTCTGAGCTTATACCTACTGAGTTAGAAAATTTCTTTAATTACATCGAACAAAAGCCTGAATGGTTAGATCAGCGCCAAATCGATGAGGCTGTTAAATTTACCCATCGTTTAGGAATAAATAATGGTTTTATTCTTAGAGATTTATCCTTAATGGCGGGATATTTATATCCGGGATTTAATCAACCCCTAATTTTAACGGGTGCATTAAAGAAAGAAGCGGGAACACGTTTAGCAGAAACCACAAAATGGTGGGTAGATATTACTGAACCCCAAGGGCTTTCTCGTTTGAGTGCAGGTTTTACGTCAACGATTTATGTTCGCTTTATTCATGCACTCGTTCGCCGGCAATTAAAAAAGTCTGACCGTTGGGATAGTGAGGTTTGGGGAATTCCTCTTAATCAATTTGATTTAGCAATGACTAATTTGGCTTTTAGCAGTGTCGTTTTACTCGGTATTAGAGCTTTAGGTATATGGCCAACAAAACAAGAGGCAAAGAGTTTTTTACATTTCTGGCGTTATGTTGGTTGGTTAATGGGTATTGATGAAAAATGGCTTATTCAGTCTGAACCTGAGGGTTGGAGGTTACTTTACTGGATGCAGTTTGCTCATCCTCGCTCCGATCACAGCAGTATTGAATTAGGATTGAGCTTGTCGAAAGAACCTTTTGAGAGAAAATATCTGCATTTACGCTCTTTACAGCAGAAACTTGCTTATCGACAACATTTAGAACTTACCCAATTTTTTATTGGTAAGAAAAGAATGAAACTACTCGGATTGCCTCAGCAATCTGCCTCATGGTTTGCTTATTATTTAATTGTGCGTAATTTACTACTTTATAATGGCGCAAAGCTTTCACCAAAAGTTGAAAAGTTTTTATCTAAATCAGGCCGTAATATACAAAAACTTGGCTTAACGCTTTATCAGAATCAAGGTAAGGCAAAAACCTTAGCAAGTATGCATCAATAATTCTGGAATCTAAAAAAGTAAAAAATGGAAGCCCGTTATCCAGACTTCCATTTTCAACTATTAAGAACCTTATTGAGCTGATGAACTATGCATTTCAGCGTGATTCATTTGCTCATGTGACTCCATCATCTGCTTCTTTTTTTGACTTGGCATGTAGTCAGGCTCATTGTTGATGGCCAAGTAAAAAATAATCATAAACAATACACTCAAGATAGAAGCCACAATAAGTAACTTCCATCCCCACCAAGACTGTTCAGGCGATAATTTATTAGTCATTTCATTTCTCTCATTAAATTAATAATTTCAGTTCTTTAATTCGCTAAAGCTTATTAAAACTTCATACTCATACGAACCCAGTAATTTCTTCCGATATTGTTAAACTGCTCTTCGCTCGCAAATCCAAAGCCTGCACTACCCGCTTTATTTAAGTGTTCGGTATAGGTCTTATCTAATACATTATCAATGCCAACAGAGACATCAATATCTTTACGAAGGTTATAACTTCCGTTTAAAGAAAGTGTTGAAAAACCTTTACTTGGTTTTAGGTCATATCCCACGATATTACCTTGATGTAGACTCACACGGTTTTGCTCAGCAACAGCTCGCCATAACAGACCTAAGTTATATTTGTCAGCCACATAGCGAATATTTAAACGACCTTCTAAAGGTGAAATTTGAGGTAGAGGTTTGTCATCTGTGGTGTTTTTGCCCCACGCATACATCGCACTCAAATCTGCCTGAATACGGTCAGTGAATTGGTACCCAATACCCGCTTCTGCACCAGCGATGGTTGCATCGACATTTTTGGCTCCCGCAGTAATATCATGGCTCATATCATGTCCATCCATTCCCATACTTGGGTGATGGTGGTAACTCATTAATATGTAGTCATCTACTAAACCTGCATAGGCAGAAGCCCATGTGTTTAAAGCACCATGTTGTTGCTGAAAACCCAGGTCCAACTGTAGTGTTTTCTCAGGATTCACACCGTTAAAAGTATTGGTTGAACCCGCATTACCATGTTTAGGCGAGAAAAGTTCCCAATAATCAGGCATACGCTCTACATAACCTAAACCAATATAACTTTTTATGTCATGCTCAGGATGTTGATTTTCCCAGCGAACAAATGCGCTTGGCAAAGTCTTTTCAAGCTTCGTGTTAAAGCCTTTTGCTTGAGAATCAGCACGTTCATCTTCAACTGTGACTCGATCTAAACGTGCACCTGTAACCAGCTTATTTTGATCGTTCCATTGATAACCAAGTTCACCAAAAGCGCCGTATGATTGAAAACGCATATCTTGACGATATGGAACATTCATAGAAGGCATTGTTGGCGATGACATGCTGCCACCATGTTTATTAAATTGAGAGTCAACGCCTGTGATCAAACTCCATTTGTTCCATTCAGAAGTCATTGCCAAACGTGAGTTTAATGTACGGCGTGTCACTTGCATGGCCATTGCATTTGGCATCAGCATGGTCATACCACCATGATTCATTTCAACTAATGGTGGTGTACGCAAGCTAAAGTTATCCATAATATGGTCGTTATAGCTATAGTTCACCTGCCCTTCAATTTTCTTGATCACATCAGTGATATTTTTCTTTTCAAAACGAAGCCCTAAACTTTCACGCGCAAATTGAGATCCGTCCATTGAACGTCCAGCATAAAGCGATTCACCATCAGATTTCCCACCCGTGATTTCGACCCACGTGTTTTCATCTGGAGTAAAGCCAAGCGCTACATCAGCATTCCACTTTTTCCATGCTGATGGAACTGTATTGCCATCACCATCTTGATAACTATTCGACTCTGAACGGTTAGCATTTAAACGGATATATTTTTTCTCATCGCCAACGGCCGCTTCAATATTATGGTCAATACGCCCATATGAACCTAGCAAGACACTCGCTTGACCGCGATAGGGTTTTTCAGAGGTAAGCTTTTCTGGCTGACGTTCAAATAGAACTGTTGCAGCTGAACCAGTATTGGCATATTGAACCGTTTGTGGTCCCTTAATCACAGAAATCCGGTCATAACTTTCTGGTGAAATATAAGAAGTTGGAGCATCCATTCGGTTTGGGCAGGCACCCAAGTTCTCTGTGCCATCCGTTAGAATTTTAATACGTGAACCAAACATACCTCGGAATATCACATCACCATTTGTTCCACCGCTTTGAATTGAATTAAAACCCATAATACTTTGCAGATAGTCTGCGCCATCTGTGGCAGGGACTGGCTGAATAGGTTGCTTTGGATCTGCGTGTACGATCAGACCATTTGCATCATTGCCTTGCTGTGCTGTAACAACAATAGGTGCTAATGAGTGAAGTGTGTTATCGGCATCATTTTTTTCTGATTCGGCAAACACTAGACCCGAATGAGAGACAGCAAGCATCGCAACCCATAAAGGTTGTAGTAAAAATTTAGAATGTGGCATTTTTTATACGCTCTAAAACATAAATAAAGTGATATCGAAGTCAGTTAAGACCCCAACAAAAATTGCTTTTATTTATGCAAATAGAGGCGGCGCACGTCCTTGCGGGAGTAGGAAAAGTCGCTGTAGCGCAAAGTAAACATGCCGGAAAGCTTGTTGATACGCGACTAAGCGAACTTGTATACGAACAAGCACCTCTTTTACGCCAAATTCAGGTGGTAAAACCAAATTGGCATAAACGGTACAATATTGACACTGATGGTTTGCATCATGGTGATCATGATGGTCAGGTACTTGCGCCTGTTCGATATGATGCTGGTGATGTGAATGGTGCATGGCATGTGACATGGCTTCCGTCTGTGCTTTTGGTTTAAGCAAAGCACGGGTAATAGTTTCACAGACCGGAGCAATTTGATATTGCTTCGGTAATAGCGGCTGTAGAAATACCGCAATCTGTAAAAATACTGCTGCACAGGCAAGCAGCAAACCACTACGAAAAACCAAAAATCACATCCACACTATATTGGTGTTTGAAAAATATTAACGTTTTACCGCAACTTTTTCACGTTCGCGTTGGCGAACAATTTTTTCGACTTTTTCACGCGCACGCTGACGCTTAAGTGGTGACAAATAATCCACAAACAATTTGCCATTTAAGTGATCCATTTCATGTTGGATACAAACAGCGAGAAGTCCGTCAGCTTCTATCTCAAATGCTTGACCTTCAAGGTTAATTGCCTCAATTTTCACGCGTGACGGGCGATCAACTTTGTCGTATATTTGTGGCACTGATAGACAGCCTTCTTCGTACGGCTGCGTCTCTTCAGTCAGCGGAGTTACTTTGGGGTTAATGAAAACCATAGGTTCATCTTTAGATTCAGACAAATCCATGACGATAAGCTGAATATGACGATCGACCTGAGAAGCTGCTAAACCGATACCTGGTGCCGCATACATGGTTTCAAACATATCTGCTGCAAGTTGACGAATTTCATCAGTAACTTCTTCAACGGGCTTAGCAATGGTACGAAGACGGGGATCAGGAAAACTTAAAATAGGTAATAAGGCCATACTGTCGTCCTCACTTATGCCATTGATTGAAAAACCAAATGAAGGAAATACTTCATCGAAAAATTGTGTGTAAGCCGCCCATTATAACGCAACTGCACACATAATTTTTAGGAATTATCATAATGAAAAAGGTTTTTAACGGCATGGTTAATTTTCATGCCTTGGGGATAAAGAAGCATTTACTTGCTTTGGCGCTCTGTACAGGTGTCGCAATCGGTACGATAGCAGAGGTTCATGCAACCAGTCCGAACCATAATCCACCCTCCCTTAAAAGTAATGCACCCAATGTATATGTTGTAAAACGTGGGGATACTTTATGGGATATTTCAGGACATTTTCTAAATAAACCATGGCGTTGGCCTGAAATCTGGGCGAGCAACCAACATGTTAAAAATCCGCACTGGATCTATCCGGGTGACCGATTACTATTATGTAGCCTAGATGGGCGTCCTTTAGTCGGTAAAGATGAGGGCGATGGTTGTGTCGGTATTATTCGCCGCTATACAGGTCAAACCACAAACCTACAACCACAAGTTCGCGTCGAAGCATTAAATAATAGCGTTCCGGTTATTCCACTTGAACATATTAAACAGTGGTTAGAGAACAGTACTATTTTACCAGCCGACTCAATTACCAACACACCTTATATTGTTGGTACAGCCGATCAACGTGTACTTGCAGGAAAAGGCCAGACTATTTATGCACGAGGACAAGGCTTAATTAATGGGCAGCGTTATGCAGTCTACCGAGAAGGTGAACCTTACTATTTCACAGACAATAAAGGTAAAAAGCATAGTTTAGGGATTGAGTTACTACAAGTTGCTTCAGGTGTTGCGGTATCTTCTGAAAAAGATATTACTACATTAGAACTAACAGATAGTTATAACGCTGAAGTACGTCGTGGCGATCGTGTTATGCCTGAAGAGCAAGCTACTTTGCCAACATTATTTTACCCAGTAGATGCGAAGCAAGTGACGGATGGTGGCAAGATTATTCGTGTCATGGGCTCAATTGGTAGAGCTGCAAAAAATAGTGTAGTGACTTTGGATCGCGGTACAACTCAGGGCATTCAAGTAGGTCAAGTTTTTGATATTACTCAACAAGGTGAATCAATTCGCGACCCTAAAACCAAAGAAGTAATTCAACTTCCTGGCCAACAAATTGGTAGTCTAATGGTTTTTAGAACTTTTGATCAGCTAAGTTATGCTTATGTTTTAGAGAGCGATTTACCAATTAAGGTTGGTTCAAGCATTCAGCCACCTCAATTTAATGATTAATGCTGGATGTACCTTTTACAATGCTCACTCAACTTTCTTCACACCACTACCACACACTTAAAGTGTGGTATTTGGTGCAGCACTCTTTAGTCAGCTTTAAAAAAATTATTGATTATTTTGGAAATTGTGAAAAAGCCACTCAACCTGATGGTTTAGCAAAGTGGTCCTCTCTAGGGCTACATGCTAATCACTTAAAACGTGTAAGCGAGTTTCAAACGCCCCAAGGTCAGACGCAGTTTGAACAACTTGTACAACAAGTTGTTCAACATACGGATTTTATTTTAACGCCGGATGACTCTGGCTATCCCACTCAATTACTTCCTTATACAGATTATCCACCTATTATTTTTGGGAAAGGTCAAGCGCAAGCTTTATTGCAACCTCAAATTGCAATTGTCGGTAGCCGAAAACCAAGCCCACATGGACGACAGGTCGCTTATGATTTTGCCTATTACTTAAGTGAAAAGGGCTTTTTCATTAGTAGTGGTCTGGCTTATGGCATTGATGAAGCCGCTCATCAAGGTGCATCTGCTCATCAACGTACCATTGCAGTGACGGGTACGGGCTTAGACACTACTTATCCAGCTCAAAATAAAAAACTTGCAGAATATATTTTGGCTCAAAACGGCGCCATTATTACTGAGTTTTTACCGGGTACACCGCCATTACAACAGCATTTTCCACGTAGAAACCGAATTGTCAGCGGTTTGAGTTTAGGCGTTTTGGTGGTAGAAGCGACATTAAAAAGTGGCTCACTCATCACGGCCAATAAAGCTGCTGAACAAGGTAAAACCGTATTCGCGATTCCGGGCCATATTTATAGCGAGTTTCATCAAGGATGCCATCAACTTATCCGTGAAGGTGCAATTTTAATCGATCATCCTGAACAGATTATTGAAGATCTTGCTTTACCCACTCAATGGCAAAGTCAGCAACAGAATCAAACTGAAGAAGCTAATACGAATACTCCAGAAATTCCTGAGCATTTGATTGACCTTTATCAGTCTTTAGACTGGGTGGGACAAAATATTGACCAGCTTGTAGTTCACCATAATATTCCAGTTTCTGAACTAACCTCTTCACTAATGGAACTAGAACTACTCGGTTTATGTATGCAACAATCAGGGCTGTATTTACGTTGTCGTTCTTAGTATTAGAGCGCACAATAGCGATTCTGTTTGATTGAAAGGAAAGTATTACCATGATTACGACCTCAGTGACCGAAGCAGCCGAATGTTTACAACAAGGTCAAGTTTTGGCATATCCAACTGAGGCAGTCTGGGGACTAGGCTGTGATCCATTTAATGAACAAGCTTTTCAAAAAATTCTTGAATTGAAACAGCGCCCTATTGAAAAGGGCGTCATTTTATTGGCTGGCCATATTAGTCAAGTAGAACATCTACTAACTTCCTTACCGCAAACTACTCAGCAAGAAATTATTGATTGCTGGACGAACCATCAACCCTCAGAAAGAGCCACAACTTGGCTATTACCTGCTGATCAACACATTCCCTCATGGATTAAAGGCGAGCATCCTCTTGTTGCGGTACGTGTAACGACACATCCTTTATGTGTCGCTTTATGCAATGCTTTTCATGGTTTTATTGTATCGACGAGTGCCAACCCTAGTGGACAAGAACCTGCACATTCTTTACAAGATGCCTGCCAATACTTTGGTTCACAATTAAACTATCTCAATGGTGATTTAGGCCAAAGCCAACAGCCAAGTCGCATCATTAACGCATTAACTGGTGAAGTGATACGCCCTTAATTCCAGACAAAAAAAAGCTCAGTTATATAGGGATAACTGAGCATAAAAAAGGATGGGTATATACCACATCCAGAGGGTTTGGATATCTCTGGAACGAAAGAAAAATTGCTTAAAAGAGCATCTTTCGTAGTGGTCGCTATTATGTGGCAAGAGACTTAATGTGAGAAATATATTATTTCTCTAAAAAAAGCATGAAAAGTGTAGGGAATTTGGCGTTTTTAGCAGTTGAATTAAAATTATATTAATATTTTTATTGGCCTTTTTTAATATTTATGTTACACAATCTTTTTATAAATATATTTATAAATCATATAGAAAAGCTTAGATTGATAAAAAACTGGCATATTTTCATCACTTTTTTTAAAAATATGCCATAGTTTTTTTATGATTCTTAATTTTGCTCTGGCAAAAGGTCTGATTTTTTAGAATTAACTTTCTTTTGTGCCATGATAATGCCCACCAGAATCATAATTCCGCCGAAGGTGTGATATATGGTCCATTGTTCAGATAACCAGATACTTGCAATAATGGCTGTGAACACTGGCACAAGATTCATAAAGATACTGGTTCTATTTGGCCCAAGTTGTTGTACGGCTAACATCCAAACTAACGGCGCAATTAAAGAAGCAAATACACCTGCATAAATTGCACTTGGCGCATTTTGTGAATTTAAAGCATCCAGACCAAACCAGAAAATTAAAGGAAGATGGAACAGCACGGAAAACCCAATCTGAACGTATAAGCTTGTCATAATTGGAAGTGGGAGCTGCCATTTCTTTAAGAAAACTCCATAAAATGCATAGAAGAATACGGCAATAATCATCAATGCATCGCCAAGGTGCCCGCCACCACTTAAAAGCTTATTAATATTTCCTTGGGACATAACGTATAGCAGACCAGCAAAAGACAAAATACTGCCAAAAACTGCAAAGCGATTAGGCACATCTTTTAAAATGGCAAGCGAAACAAAGATCGTAAAGATGGGAATAAATGCATTCACAATCCCCATATTGGTTGCACTAGTATAATGGGCAGCCGTATAAGCCAAGCCTTGATAAAGCACCATCCCAAATGCACTTAACACAGCAAGCTTAGGTAAATAGGGTATTACTAGTCGTCTTTGTCTCCAAACAGACAAAAACATAAATGGAGTCAAAATAATAAAAGCGATTAACCACCGATAAAAGCTGATACTTACCGGAGAAATATAGTCCGAGACATAGCGGGTGACTACAATATTTAAAGACCAAATCAGTACTGCCAGAATGGGAAAAATAAATGCCCATTTGTGATATTTCATGACCTGACTCATAGTAATACACCAACTACAAAAGAGACTTTATTTTGAAGAATGTCTTAATAAATTGAAATATCGTATTTCCGACATTGATATTGAACTTAAGACATCATTTATTTTTTAAAATAATGTCCAAGCTTTCATGGCATGTTCTACCACTTTATGTAATTGTTCGGTACTTGCACCATCTCTAGCCTGAATGGTAAGCCCCTGAATAACAGTCGCATAAAAATCCGTCATTTCTTGAAGAGGGGCATTAGTAGGCAAATCGCCCTGCTCTACACCTTGTTCGAGACGTTTTAATAATTTTTCTTTGGTCTTTATTCGCTTATCTAAAAGATTTTGCTGTACCTCTTGTGTGGCATCAGAACAGTTCATAGCAGCAACTACCAACATACAGCCTGCTGGCTTATTGGGTTGAACCAATCGTTTTACATTGTCATAAAGATATAACTCAAAAGCGATTTTTGCAGTTTTTGCTTCTAAAAATATCGTTTCAATAGGACATGCTTCATGAGCGAGATAGTAGTCAATACTTTTGTAAAACAAACCTGCCTTATCGCCAAAAGCACTGTATAGGCTCGGCGCTGTAATTTCTAAAGCATGTGTTAAGTCACTAATAGAGGTGGCTTCATAGCCATGTTCCCAAAAAAGTAACATAGCTTTCTCTAACACTTGCTGCTCATCAAAGCATTTAGGGCGTCCACGCTTCTTTTTTAACGTGTCATCATTAACAAGATCTGTTTCATGCCTATTTGTCATAAAGATCACATCTATTTTTATAACAATCGTTATTAAATTAATTGACGTTCAATTTTTTATCAACTATTTTATTTTCATAATGATCGTTAGTTAATTATAAATTTGCCTTTCTTCACTTCGAATTTAGCAAAGTAAGGATTTCTTTATGGACCAATCTACTACCTCTAAAGCACGACCCATGACTTCCACACAAGGGAGCTGGTTTGCTATTTTGGCTGTTGCCATCGCAGCCTTTGCCTTGGTAACGAGTGAATTTTTACCTGTTGGTGTCTTAAATAGCGTTGCAGCCGATTTACACATTTCTGTAGGTACAGCAGGTCTTATTATTACAGTACCCGGCATTATGGCAGCGATTGCAGCCCCTCTATTACCCGTTTCAGTAAAGCAACTCGACCGTCGTTATGTGCTTATTTTACTGACTGCTATTATGGTGATTGCCAATACCATTACGGCTTTTGCAGAAAACTTTCATGTTTTATTATTGAGCCGTTTGATTTTAGGGATTTCAATTGGTGGCTTCTGGGCAACAGCAATTGCCTTAAGCGGTAAGCTCGCACCTGCAAATTTACCTATCGCCAAAGCAACTGCTGTAGTAATGGCTGGTGTAACTTTCGCCACTGTACTAGGTGTACCGATTGGAACATGGTTAAGTGAGTTTTATGGGTGGCGCAGTGCCTTTGGAATTACAGCTGCTATCGGTCTTGTTGTATTAGTGCTTCAGCTTATTTTCTTACCAAAACTTTTACCAGAGTCAGCAATACATATTCGCGATTTACCTGCATTATTACGCACACCTAAAGCACGTAGCGGCATGCTTATTGTTTTATTAATTGGGCTTGCTCACTTCTGTGCATATAGTTATTTAGCCCCTTTCTTTAAAAATGTAGCCGGGTTTAATGGCACAACTATTAGCTCATTATTATTGCTTTATGGAATAGCCGGTATTTTTGGAAATGCATTTGCAGGGTACAGTGGTAATTTAAATGTTCGGTATACCTTAGCTTTCGTTGGAACATGTTTTGCCATTGTATTCTTTGGCTTCCCAATCTTTGCTATCCATGAGTTTGGTGCCATTGTCCTTACTGCATTATGGGGCTTCGCATTTGGCGCCTTCCCTACCTCTGCCAATATTTGGATGTTTGTACATGCACCTCATGCTGTAGAAAAAGGTATGCCGCTTTTTGTTGGTATGTTCCAAGTCATGATTGCTACAGGTTCATTATTAGGTGGTTATGTAGTTGATCATTTCAATGAAAATACTTTAATTTATGGGGTATTAAGCTTCGTTGCCTTAGCTTTAATTAGTACATTTACCTTAGCCAAAGGTTTAAACAATCCCAAAGCAACATGTGAAAATTAGAATATTACTTAGAGTAGACCCATGAAAAATGAGGACCAACAATTTTCTTTATTAGAGAGTATAGAAGTTCATGAATTTCTATATGAAAAAGAAGATATTGTTCGTCCTCATGCTTCACTATGGGGAGATTTTAATTTTAGTTTAAATGGTATTTTAGAAATACAGGTAGAAGAGCAAATATACTTGTCTCCTCCAAGCTATGGGCTTTGGATTCCCCCTCAAACGGTTCATCAATCTACCCATATCGATCATGAAATTCATTATATCTGCATTCGTTTACACCCTCGGCTTTGCTCTATTTTAGGAGATATCTGCCGATGCTTTAGTATTCAGCCCTTCTTTCGGACCTTAGTTTTACAAATATTGGAACAGCAAAGACAAACGGAAAAGCCTGAATATTTAGAACATCTTTTACAGGTTTTATTCGATCAATTACAACAAGCACCCGCCTATTCTCATTATTTACCACAAACACGGCATCCTGTTTTACTGCCAATTTTAGAAAAGCTTTCAGACCCATTACTTTTTAATCTCTCTTTACAGCAGTTACTTCAGAACTTTTCTGTCAGTGATCGTCATCTATTACGCTTAAGCCAACAAGAACTACAACTTTCACTATCCGAATGGCGCAATCGAGCCAAAATTGTTTACGCCATTCATCAGATCCGTCAAGGAACACCGATTAAACGCCTAGCATACGATTTAGGATATCAACACAGCTCAAGTTTTATCGAATTTTTTAAAAGATATACAGGCCAAACACCTGTTCAAATCAGAAATAATTAGATAGTAAAACTGCTTTTGTATATCTTTTTATTTTTTGAACACGAATATTATTGCACTACTCAAGAATAGCAGTTAAAACAAATGCATTACTTGATATCAATTACAATCTCCAGGAAAGACTCATGACTCAATCTGTATATCATATTCCAGTAAAAGCTATTTCAGGCGAAACGGTTGACCTTGACCAATATAAAGGGAAAGTTTTATTAATCGTAAACACAGCGTCTAAATGTGGTTTAACTCCACAATACGAAGGTTTAGAAAAGCTGTATCAAGCAAAGAAAGATCAAGGTCTTGAAATCTTAGGCTTCCCTGCAAACAACTTTAAAGAACAAGAGCCTGGTTCGGATGAAGAAATTCAACAGTTCTGCTCATTAAACTACGATGTCCATTTCCCACTTTTCTCTAAAATCTCTGTAGCTGGCGAAGATAAACATCCACTTTATCAAGCGCTAACAACAGCTCAACCAGAACGTATTGGAGAAGGTCCTTTCCGTGAGCGCTTAGAAGGTTTAGGTATTCCTACTAACCCTGCCCCTGAAGTGTTATGGAACTTCGAGAAATTCCTAGTAAATAAAAACGGTGAAGTTGTTGCGCGTTTTGCACCTAACTTAACAGCAGACGATGAACAAATTGTAAAAGCAGTTGAAGCGGAATTAGCTAAATAATTTTTACATCAAACTAATAAAAGGAGTGCTATAGCACTCCTTTTTTATTGTCTACTCAAAATGTTGTTCATTTGCAACAATACCTTATTTCTACATATTTTATGCATATAGTACCTACTTGCTTCAGTTGGTATTGTTTGTAGTTATGAAAAAAGTTTTACAAGGTGCATTTTTCCCATTTGTGATTTTTGCTTCAGGTATGTTGTTACTTGGATGTGATCAGGCACAAGACCACGCAAAGGAACAAGAATCCGTTCAGACTAACGATCAAATATCAGTACAAGCTGATGGCTCTCAACAAGAAATCACAGCTACACAAAATAAAACTGAATTAAAAAATGGTAATGTTTTTTATATCGTTCGTGATGCCGCTAACTTACAGTTAAAGGCTGGCGACTATATCGAAAAGCTCAAGGACACTCAACTTGACGTTGAACAAGCTATTCAAGATAAAGATCAGCATGAGCTAAAAACAACTGTGACGACCTTGAAAGCACAGTTAGAAGGTTTAAACCAAGCTTTGCTTGGTTTAGATATTAGAAGTCAGGAAGTTGAAAATATTCGTCAAAGCCTATTACAGGCAAACCAGCAAGCTTTAAGCATGCCTTTATTAAATGGGAAATTAGAGCAAATTAATTTCGACCAAATTGAAAAGCAACTTAATACCATCCAAATGGATATGGTCAAGCTCGCTGCTATGATTATGGCAGGAGATGAAAAATCAGATTCAAAAACTGATTCTTAATTTTCTTTTTAGCAATAAAAAAAGCCACCGAAAGGTGGCTTTTTCAATCTCGAACCGCGTCTTATTGAGCGCGGTTTTTGATTTTACGGATAGTTTCAAGCTGTGCAGCGGTTTCTGCCAAGGCAGCCAACGCAGCAGCTGAGTCCAAATCACTCTTTTGGTTTGCAAGCAATTGTTCAGCATTTTTACGTGCTTCTAAAATTGCAGCTTCATCCAAATTGTCAGCACGGATTGCAGTATCTGCAAGAACCGTCACAACATGAGGTTGAACTTCTAAAACACCGCCAGATACATAGACGATTTCTTCTGTACCATTTTCCAACAGAACACGAATCGGGCCCGGTTGAAGCAAGGTTACAAGTGGAGCATGCCCTGGCAAAATACCAAGTTCACCACCTGCACCTTTCGCGATTAACATCGTCACTGCGCCAGAGTAAATTGACTCTTTAACACTTACGACATCACATTGCATAGTCGCCATGAGATGATCTCCTTAAATTAGAGTTTCTCAGCTTTAGCAATCACTTCGTCAATACCACCAACCATATAGAACGCTTGTTCTGGGATGTGATCGTATTCACCAGCTAATAGACCTTTAAAGCCACGAATCGTTTCTTTAAGTGGTACTAATTTACCAGGAGCACCAGTAAATACTTCAGCTACGTGGAATGGTTGAGAGAAGAAACGTTGGATTTTACGCGCACGGTAAACAACCAATTTATCTTCTTCTGCCAACTCATCCATACCCAAGATTGCGATGATGTCTTTAAGCTCTTTATAGCGTTGCAATACGTTTTGTACTGCGCGCGCAATTTCATAGTGCTCTTGACCAACAACTAATGGGTCTAACTGACGTGAAGTTGAGTCAAGTGGATCGATCGCTGGATAGATACCAGAAGATGCGATGTCACGGCTCAATACTACTGTTGCGTCTAAGTGAGCAAATGTAGTTGCAGGCGATGGGTCTGTTAAGTCATCGGCAGGTACATATACTGCTTGGATCGAAGTGATCGAACCAGATTTAGTAGATGTAATACGCTCTTGAAGAACACCCATTTCTTCTGCAAGTGTAGGTTGGTAACCTACCGCAGATGGCATACGACCTAACAATGCTGATACTTCAGTACCTGCAAGTGTATAACGGTAGATGTTGTCGACGAATAATAATACGTCACGACCTTTACCGTTTTCGTCTTTTTCATCACGGAAGTATTCAGCCATAGTCAAACCAGTTAACGCTACGCGTAAACGGTTACCTGGTGGCTCGTTCATCTGACCGTAGACCATTGCTACTTTGTCAAGAACGTTAGAATCTTTCATTTCGTGATAGAAGTCGTTACCTTCACGAGTACGCTCACCAACACCAGCAAACACAGATAAACCTGAGTGTGCTTTCGCGATGTTGTTGATCAATTCCATCATGTTAACGGTTTTACCAACACCAGCACCACCGAATAAACCAACTTTACCACCTTTCGCAAACGGGCAAAGTAAGTCAATTACTTTAATACCAGTTTCTAAAAGGTCAGTAGAAGCTGCTTGTTCAGCATAAGAAGGCGCTTGACGGTGAATCGGCAAACGTTCTTCAGTCGCAACAGGACCTGCTTCATCGATAGGACGACCTAAAACGTCCATGATACGGCCAAGAGTGGCTGTACCAACTGGAACAGAGATCGGTGCGTTTGTGCTAGTTACAGTAAGACCACGTTTAAGACCTTCTGTAGAACCCATTGCGATGGTACGAACAACACCATCACCAAGTTGTTGCTGAACTTCTAAAGTAGTTTCAGTACCGTCAACTTGGAGAGCGTCATAGATCTTTGGAACGCTTGTGCGCTCAAACTCGACGTCGATAACCGCGCCGATGATCTGAATGATACGACCGCTACTCATTGCTGTCTCCTCAATTCAAACTTAATAATGTTAAACGGCAGCGGCACCACCAACGATCTCAGAGATTTCCTGAGTAATCGCGGCTTGACGCAGCTTGTTATAGATGAGTTGTAAGTCTTTGATAAGCTGACCTGCGTTATCTGTCGCTGCTTTCATTGCGACCATACGTGCAGATTGCTCACATGCGACGTTTTCAATCACACCTTGATAAACCATAGACTCGATATAGCGAACTAATAAACCATTTAGCAATTCTTCTGCTTCTGGTTCATAGATGTAATCCCAACCATAAGTACGGTTGAGGTCATCGCCTTCTTCTGCTGGTGCTAAAGGAACAAGTTGCTCAACTTTAGGCTTTTGTGTCATTGCATTGACGAAACCATTTGAAACGAGATAGATACGATCTAATTCGCCTTTATCAAATGCATCAAGCATAACTTGCACTGAGCCAGTTAACTGTTCCAAACTAGGGGCATCACCAATTTGAGTGGTTGCACCCAGCACTTTACCGCCGTAATTCTTAAAAAACGAAACCGCTTTTTGACCAATCAAAGCAAATTGAACTTCAATTGACTGCTCTTGTTGTGCTTTGACATGCTGCACAACTTTCTTGAACAAGTTAATGTTCAAACCACCTGCCAAACCGCGATCTGAAGATACAATGATGTAACCAACACGCTTAACTGGGCGGTCCACCATATAACGGTGTTTGTATTCAGGGTTTGCTTGTACCAAGTGAGCAATTACACGGCGCATATTATCGGCATACGGACGGCCCTGAGCCATGCGCTCTTGCGCACGACGCATTTTTGAAGCAGCTACCATTTGCATCGCGCGAGTAATCTTTTGCGTGCTCTTGATACTAGCTACTTTGGCGCGAATTTCTTTTAAATTTGCCATACGCTTAACCTAGTATTCGAAAGCCCTTTCGAGCTTCCGAAGGTTGATCCGTGAACCAAACTTAACTAAAACTGAACTTAGTAAGTTTGAGTCGCTTTAAAGCTTTCAATACCAGCTTTGATTGCTGCTTCGATGTCTTTGTTGTAGTCACCAGTTTCATCGATTTGTTTCATCAACGAAGCATATTCTGAACGGAAGTAAGCAATTAACGCAGCATCAAAGTCTACGATTTTCTTAACTTCTACGTCAGCCATATAGCCTTCGTTAGATGCATAAACAGAAACAGCTTGGTCAGCAATTGAGTAAGGAGCATATTGTTTTTGCTTCATTAACTCAGTTACACGTTGACCATGTTCAAGTTGTTTACGAGTTGCTTCATCAAGGTCAGAAGCAAACTGAGCAAACGCAGCCAATTCACGGTATTGCGCTAAAGCGGTACGGATACCACCAGACAATTTTTTGATGATCTTAGTTTGAGCAGAACCACCAACACGAGATACAGAGATACCCGCGTTCACAGCAGGACGGATACCTGCGTTGAATAATGATGTTTCTAAGAAGATCTGACCGTCAGTAATCGAAATTACGTTTGTTGGTACGAATGCAGATACGTCACCTGCTTGAGTTTCAATAATTGGCAATGCAGTTAAAGAACCAGTTTTACCAGTTACTGCGCCATTAGTGAATTTCTCAACGTATTCAGCAGATACACGTGAAGCACGTTCAAGAAGACGTGAGTGAAGATAGAATACGTCACCTGGATACGCTTCACGACCTGGTGGACGACGTAAAAGCAATGAAATTTGACGGTAAGCAACAGCTTGCTTAGACAAATCATCATAAATGATAAGAGCGTCTTCACCGCGGTCACGGAAGTATTCACCCATTGTACAGCCAGAGTACGGAGCTAAATACTGCATTGCAGCAGGATCAGCAGCCGCAGCAGCGACAACAGTTGTATACGCCATAGCGCCAGTTTCTTCTAGCTTACGTACAACGTTTGCAATTGTTGATTGTTTTTGACCAATCGCAACGTATACACATTTAATGCCAGAGTTTTTCTGAGCGATAATCGCATCGATCGCCATTGCTGTTTTACCAGTTTGACGGTCACCAATAATCAACTCACGCTGACCACGACCCACAGGAATCATGGTATCAACTGATTTATAACCAGTTTGAACAGGTTGGTCTACAGATTGACGCCAAATTACACCTGGTGCTACTTTTTCAACAGCATCAGTTAATTTTGCATCAATTGGGCCTTTACCATCAATTGGGTTACCCAAAGCATCTACGACACGGCCAAGAAGTTCAGGACCAACTGGAACTTCTAAAACACGACCTGTACAACGAGCTTTTTGACCTTCTTGAAGGCTTAGGTAGTTACCTAAAACAACGGCACCCACTGAATCCTGTTCTAGGTTCAGTGCCATACCAAATAAGCCGCCGTCGAATTCGATCATTTCACCGTACATTGCATCAGCAAGACCGTGAATACGCACGATACCGTCGGATACCATAACAATGGTACCTTCGTTTTTAGCGGTCGCGCTGGTGTCCAGATCTCCGATACGCTGTTTAATGAGCGCACTGATCTCGGATGGATTCAGTTGTTGCATTGCGCTATTCCTCAATCTTTTATTAGTTCAGTCTTCATCATTTGCATTATGCAAGAAGACGAGTACGCATTTTTTCAAGCTTGTTAAGCGCAGAATCATCTATCACTTGATCGCCTGCACGAATTACAACACCTGCAATAAGCTCAGGTTTAACTTCAACTGAAACAGTTACTGTGCTGTTAAAACGCTTTTCTAAAGCAGATTTCAACAGTTGCTCTTGTTCAGCAGTTAACGGGAAAGCCGATTCAATCACGACATCCACATTGTTGTTATTCTGTGATTTAAGCTGTTCATATTCTGCTGCAATTTCAGGTAACAACACTAATCGATCATTATCTGCAAGAAGTGTCAAAAAGTTAGACACTGCTTGAGACTGATCTTCACCTAAAACTTTAGCAAAAAGCTTCACTTGCTCCGCAGGAGTAAGTTCAGGGCGATTTAAATAAGCGGAAAATGCTTCGTCTTGCACCGCAGCACTGAGCACTTGTAACGCATTCGACCAATTGTCTGTTGCACCTTGCTCAGAAGCATAAGCAAATGCTGCTTTGGCATACGGACGTGCCAACGTCAAGAGTTCAGCCATAATTCGCCTCGCTTAAAGTTTAGCAGCCAGCTGAGACAGCATGGCGTTATGAGCTTCTGCATCAACTTGTTGGTTCAGGATCTTTTCTGCACCAGTTACTGCCAAGGCAGCTACTTGTTGACGTAATTCTTCGCGAGCAGAATTGATTTCTTGATCAACAGCTTCTTTAGCCTGTTGACGAATACGCTCACCTTCAGCCGCAGCTTGAGTACGAGCTTCTTCGATCAATTGCGCTGCACGACGGTTCGCTTGTTCGATCAATTGAGCCGCTTGTGCTTTAGCCGCATCAAGCTCTTGCTTTACTTGCGCTTGTGCATCGGCAAGGTCAGCTTTCGCTTTTTCTGCTGCATTTAAGCCATCAGCGATTTTGCGCTGACGCTCACTAATCGCATTGATTAGTGGTGGCCAAACAAACTTCATGCAGAATGCGACAAAAAACGCAAACGCAATCGCTTGACCAATCAATGTGAGGTTGATATTCATTGCAATTCCTCAAATAGTGGATTTAGGAATTAAGCTGATTAACCTACAAATGGATTAGCGAAGATGAAGAACAAGCCAATACCAACACCGATCATAGGCACAGCATCAAGAAGACCCGCGATTAAGAACATACGAGTTTGAAGTTGTGGAGCTAATTCTGGTTGACGAGCAACAGCTTCTAAAAAGCGACCACCCAAAAGACCAAAACCAATCGCAGTACCCAAAGCACCGAAAGCGATCAAGATAGCAGATGCAATTGCAACTAGACCTAAAGTGAGTTCCATGAAAAATTCCTCAGAGGTTAGGTTATTACCAAATTAAATTAAAAAAATTCAGCCCAACCATCGTTTGACAGTTAGGCAATACCATTAATGTTTTTCGCTTGCCATGCTCAAGTAAACGATGGTAAGCATCATAAAGATGAATGCCTGCAACGTGATTACAAGAATGTGGAAGATCGCCCAAGGCACAGATAACGCCCATTGAATCCAGAACGGCAATAATGCGATCAGGATAAAGATCAACTCACCGGCATACATGTTACCGAATAGTCGGAGAGCCAATGAAATAGGACGAGCAAGGAATGTTACCAATTCCAAAATCAAGTTCACTGGAATAAGCAACGCTTTTGCAACTGGATTACTTGGGTTAAATGGGTTAAGTGCCAACTCGCCTACAAAACCGCCAACACCCTTTTCGCGGATGCTGTAGAACAAGATAAGTACAAATACAGATAAAGACATACCAAGGGTAATGTTTGGATCTGTAGATGGAACGATCTTGAAGTAAACGTGGTGAGGGTCCATACCAAATACGTTAGCACCCACAAATGCAGCAACTTGAGGAATCCAGTCAACTGGGATCAAGTCCATTAAGTTCATGAGGAAAATCCACACGAAAATAGTGAGTGCAAGTGGAGCGATTAAACGTGATTTGCCATGAAAAGTATCACGGACACTTGAGTCAACAAACTCAATGATCATTTCAATTGCAGATTGGAATTTTGTTGGAACGCCAGCATTTGTAGCTCTCGCAACTATCCAAAATAACAAACAGAAAATCACACCAAGGCCAATTGACCAACCCATTGAATCCAAGTGAATTGCAGTGAACCCCATCGAATGAGCTTCTTCAGCAGTCTCAGCCAATTTCCATGTACCATCTGGCATTTTGCCATAGGTCATATTGGTCAAGTGATGCTTGATATACTCTGTCGAAGTGAGGGCATGTTCTTCAGCAGCCATAAATCACACCTGGTCAATGTCAATTACTAAAAAGAAGGGAAACGAACATCGGCGTACTGTCGATATCTCGCCACCCTCCAAAAAATCTTCAATTCTTCTTGTTTCTATACCCGTTTTTGTAGACGTGACACCCAAAAAGGAGCAACCCACGACATCGCTTGAACGAGAATAAAACCAAACAGCAATGCTAACGGTGATAAAGGTTTAACATTGCTCAAAATCAAAATAAATCCAACGATCATGATTGCAAATTTGCCTAACATGCCCCTATACATGTTAGACAGCACTTGTTTAGATGCTCTCGCACCTGCCGTTCTGAAGGATTGCCACGCAAAATAGCTCGTAGCAAGCCAGCAGACCAATGCACCAAGTGCCGCACTTAATGCTGCTGTCATGTCTTTTATGCTCCACGCCACAAGTGCGGAAACAGGGATCATGCATGCTTGTAAGAAGACCAAAGCTTTTGCTAATCGTCGGTCAATCAAGCGACTAGTTTGGCTCATTTTTATCCACTCACAGCATAAATGCTTGACAAGTTTAGCTGATGATCGCTTTTAATCGCAGGCATTATAGAGTTACACCCCTGAACATGCAATCTTTTCCCGACTTTAGTCGGGGTTTTTCGTGACAGGTGGTGCTGACGCTACAGTCAGCCTTTGTTTACTTTTTATCTCACTTTTGCGTATTTAATACACATTTATCGGTTTTTATCGCCAGTTTCTTCCATGCTGTTACAAAATTATCTTCATTATTCATACTTTCATCAACGGGTTGGAAGGTAATACTACCCAGTTTTTGATATTGCCCTTTTGTTGTAAAACTTTCTGCAAGTAAACACATCTGAGCTTTTGGTCGACTATCATTAAGGTACTTTATTTGTGCCGCTGTAGGAGCTACATGCGGGTCATCCGTTAAGGCACCAGCAAACTTTAAGTTTAGCGAACGCTCCAAATATTGATAAGCATCATGATAAGACCAATACGGCTTACCGTTGCTTGAACTATCGTAAGCTTGAGCCGCCTGTAACATATTTCGTGCAAATGTATTCGCATTATTCCAATACTTCGCTTTGTTTTCAGGATGCTGTTGTGAACGTAAAGCTGCAATAAAAAAGCCAATACGTACTGCATTGTTTGGTTCTAGCCAGACATGCGTATCTACAGTATTTGGTAAAGCAGCCCCACGTGTATTGCGCTGCGGCAAAATAGAAAGAATACCGCTATCTAACAAAGCAATTGCTTTCTTATTGTTACTTAGCAATTTGTTGAGCGGAGCTTCATGAGCTTTTCCTAACCAGATCACTAAAGAAGCATCATTAATTGCTTTACGGTGTGCCGGTGTTAACTGTACATCATGCCCACTTTGCCCTTGAAGCAATAACTGGGGTTCTTCAACTCCTTTGGTAATTTCTTTTGCAATCAAATAGATTGGGTGCGTAGAGACAACCAAACCCTGACTCCAACCTAACGTACTCATAAGAGAGAACATACTGAAAACAAAAACGCGGAACATGACAGACCATCAATTAGTAATAGCTCGAAGCATGTTATAATATAACAAAGTTACAAAAATACCTAAGATTAATCGAATGAAGCACCGCTTCATGCTAATATTCCATTAAAAATTTGAGGTTATGTCTATGAGTTCTTGCATGCATGAACATCATGATTCTTTGCATGGTGTACATGATCACCATAATGTCGCAAGTCGTTTAGCTGAAGCAGAAACTTTATGTACTGCGGTCGGCGCACGCCTTACGCCTTTGCGTAAAGAAGTTCTTGAACTCATTTTAAATGCTTCAGGTCCTATGGGTGCCTATGACTTATTAGCACGTATTAAAAGTCAAACAGATCGCCCTGCCGCCCCTCCTACTGTTTATAGAACTTTAGACTTTTTATTAGAAAAGGGTCTTATTCATCGCTTAACATCTATTAATGCTTACATACCATGCTGTCACCCACGTGAAGGTCATCAGGCTGCATTCCTGATTTGTACCGAATGTCACACGGTTAAAGAAGCATCTTCACAAGGTCTAACCCAACAACTTGACCAACTTGCAGCTTTAGATGATTTCGCAGCACAACACAGCATTATAGAAATTTCGGGGAAATGCCAGCAGTGCCGCACAGCTCGCTAAATCCTGTTTTGATTCAACTTGAACAGGTCTCTGTTCATCGTGATCAGCGGGATATATTAAAAAAAGTTGATTTTGCTCTGCATGAAAATGAAATTGTGACCTTAATTGGTCCCAATGGCGCAGGTAAATCAACTTTAATTAAAGTTCTACTTGGTATTTTAAAGCCAAGTAGCGGACGCGTCATAAGCAATAAAAAACTAAAAATGGCTTATGTGCCTCAGAAATTTAATCCATCTCATAGTCTTCCTTTACGGGTTCAAGATTTATTAGATCTGGAAAAGTGTAGCCCTGCCCTTCGTCAGGAAATTATTCAAGACACCGGTATTGCCAAACTACAACAATCAAAAGTTCAACAACTTTCTGGTGGAGAGCGCCAACGTGTACTGCTCGCACGTGCTTTACTTAGAAAGCCAGATATCCTCGTTCTTGATGAGCCCATGCAAGGCTTAGATATTCAATCAGAAGCTGAGCTTTATGAATATGTACGTAGTCTGCCGGAACGTTATGGTTGTGCCATTTTAATTGTTTCCCATGATTTACAGTGGGTCATGCAGGGAACTCAACGCGTTGTTTGTTTAAACAAGCATATATGCTGTAGTGGCTTACCAGAAAGTATTCAGCAGCATCCTGAATACCAAGCAATATTCGGTACTCAGCGAGTTTTCTATCAACATCATCATGATCACTGTGCGCATGGTGACGCTGCACACCCCTGCCCTCACAATAGCAGACCTCACATTCACCCGGAACCGGAAGCTTAAGCCATGATGGAATGGTTACAATTATTGTTACCCGCATGGATTATGGGAACCTTATTAGTCTTTTTGACTGCACCACTTGGTTGTCTCATGCTATGGAGACGTATGTCTTTTTTTGCAGACACCATGGCACATGGAACCTTACTTGGGGTAGCAATTGCTGGTGCTTTAAGCCTTCCTCTCTGGCTTGGTGTGGCAGGTACAGCTATTTTATTAGTCGCTATTTTATGGGCACTACATGACAATCGTTTACCAAACGATGCTTTGCTTGCCCTATGCTCAGCGACTTTGTTATGTAGTGGGCTTCTATTTATTCAGCATGTTCCAAGTTTAAGACCGGAGCTTTTAAGTTATTTATTTGGTGACTTACTGAGTATTGACTGGCCTGACCTACCTGTTTTCACATTAATTATTGCGGTATCACTCGCCATTCTTTATCGCTATTGGCAGCCACAAATTCAAATTGCAATTGATCCGGATATTGCAATTAGTGAAGGGATAAATGCGAAATGGCAGCGTCTCATTTTTATGTTACTGCTAGCCTTATTTACAGTATTAGCTTTACGTGCAGTAGGTTCACTTTTAATGGGGGCACTACTGGTTATTCCAGCGTTGAGCGCTCGACTACTCGCTCACTCACCAAAGCAAATGGTTATTTGGGCCTTTGTTTTAGCTCAACTCGGTGTCAGTGTTGGCCTATGGTCAAGCGCAGCACTTAATATCTCGACTGGCCTCAGTATTGTTTTATGTATGGCTTTAAGTTTTGCACTTATCTTTATGGTTCAAAAAATCAAAAATCAAACTCAAGCGGCCTAAATCAGGCTGCTTGATGGACCGTACTTAGCAATAACGCTGCACAACTAAACATGACAGCAAAACCACGGTTCAAATATTTTTGTTGCTTAGGAGAACGTAGCAATCTTAAAACTTTTGAAGCTAGCCCTGTATAACCAGCCATTACAATCAAATCAATCGTAACCATAGTGGCTGCCATAATCAGGTATTGTATCCATTGAGGTTTGCTTAAATCTAAGAACTGAGGCAAAACTGCCAATAGAAATACAATCGCTTTAGGGTTACTGATATTGACCACAAATCCATTGAATAGCAGAGCAGAAACAGATTTATCCTTTTTTTCGTGTTGAATTTCTATGTCTTTTATTGGTGCTGTCCACTGCAAATAAGCTAAATACAATAAATATGCCACACCAAACCACTTAACGGCTTGAAAAGCCAATGGGGTCGTTGCAAATAAAACACCCACACCCGCCGCTACAATCATGATTTGAATTAACAAGGCGATTTGCAAACCGATCGCATTCCAGTAGCCATGTCTAAAGCCATAATTTAAGCCGCTCGACATAGAAGCAATAGCCCCTGCTCCCGGAGAAATACTAATGACCCAACAGGCCAACATATAAGCAAACCAAACTTGCAAAGACATAGCGAAATAGATAATAAAAGTGGAATTATACCGTTTTATAAAACTATCGTGGCGATAATTCAAACAATAAAATCAATAAATAGACTACTAACGGCTCTTCGCATCAGGCACAATAATTGAAGCTCATACTAAATTATAATTGAGGAGAGATCTTCTAATGACTGCTCAATCTGTCATTTTGCCATTACCATCAGATCATGCCCGTTTTATTGTTCTTCGTTTAAAAGATTTAACAATTGCTGAATTAAAAGAACAACTCGAAGCTTTATTCGAAACACGTGACCGTCTCATTACTCAACATTCAGACGCACAAATTAAGACAGCAGTCGCTTTTGGTCCAGAACTTTGGAAGCAACTTTACAGTCAATCTCCTGCTGGTTTTAAACAACTTGAACCAGAAAATGGCGCATTCAATATGCCAGTCGTACCAGCTGATGTGCTTATTCACATTGCCAGTATGCGTTCTGATATCTGTTTTGCTTTAAGCCAAGCATTTTTTGAAGGGATTAAAGATAAAGTTGAAGTTCTGGATGAGCGTGTATGCTTCCGTTATTTCGATGGTCGCGATATTACTGGCTTTATAGATGGTACTGAAAACCCTCAATTTCCAGATGACCGCGCAGAAACTGCTCTCCTCCCAGAAAGTGCTGGAGTATTTGCAGATGGTAGTTTCATATTTGCGCAGCGCTATGCACATGACTTGGAAAAATGGAAAAAACTTAAAGTCGATGCACAAGAAAATGTCATGGGCCGTACCAAGCTTGAATCTATTGAATTAGATGATGATGTTAAACCGGAAAATGCCCATGTCGCTCGTACTGTCGTTGAAGATGAGGAAGGCGAAGAAATGGAAATCCTACGTCACAGCTTACCTTATGGTGACGGTCGAGGTGATCAAGGTTTATTCTTCATTGCTTACACTAAAGACCTGAGCATTATTGATGCGATGTTAAAGCGCATGTTTGGTACAAGTGGGGATGGCATCCATGACCGCTTATTGCACTTCGTGACACCGCTTGACGGGGCATATTACTTTGCACCAAGTGAAGAACTATTAGAAGAAATTTTAGAGGCTTAAAAGAAAAAAAGAGGAGCTTAAGCTCCTCTTTTCACATTCTCATTCTTAGAAAGGAATACGCTTATATTTACGGTATTCTGGTTTCCAGAACGATTGATCAATCTTCTGCTTAAGCAAATCATCACTAATGGTTACAGCCACACCATCTGCCATTGCAGCTTTTGCCACTTCAAATGCAATTACTTTAGACACTTGTTGAATTTCACCTAAAGGTGGCAATAAATCCGCTTGTGGATCTTTCAGCAACGGTGAACAGTCTGCTAAAGCACTACTTGAAGCCATGAGCATGTTTTCTGTAACGCGTTTAGCGCCTGATGCTACTACACCTAAACCAATACCAGGGAAGATGTATGAGTTATTGCACTGCGAAATATTATAAAGCTTGCCGTGATGATTTACAGGTGCAAATGGGCTACCCGTTGCAATTAATGCTTTACCTTCAGTCCATTCCACAATATCCGCCGGTACTGCTTCTACACGCGAAGTCGGGTTAGATAACGGCATCACAATTGGTCGTTCACAATTGGCAGCCATTGTTTTAATAATTTCTTCGGTGAATAGGCCCGGCTGACCAGAAACACCGATTAATACTGTAGGCTTGGCATTTTTAACAACATCAAGCAGTGAAATCACTTCTTCAATATTGCCCCATTGGTCTACTACTTCAGCTTTTTGAGCTAACTTACGTTGGAAGTCTAATAGGTTTGGCTGATTTTCAGTGATCAAACCAAAACGATCTACCATGTAAACACGAGCACGTGCTTCAGCATCGGTTAGACCTTCTGAAACCATTTGTGCAACGATTTGCTCTGCAATACCACAACCAGCCGAACCTGCACCTAAGAAAGCAATTGTTTGGTCTTTTAATTGTTTACCTGCTGCACGGCTTGCAGCAATTAAACTACCAACAGAAACCGCTGCTGTTCCTTGAATATCATCATTGAAACAACAAATTTTATCGCGATATTTTTCTAAAAGTGGCATCGCATTTTTTTGTGCGAAATCTTCAAACTGGATGAGTGCTTTTGGCCAACGACGTTTTACAGCTTCAATCACCATATCTACAAAGTCATAATACTCATCACCACTAATACGTGGTTGACGCCATCCCATGTAGATCGGGTCATTTAATAATTGAGGGTTATTCGTCCCTACATCAATTGTGATTGGCAATGTGTAAGCAGGACTAATACCACCACATGCGGTGTAAAGCGAAAGTTTTCCAATTGGAATACCCATGCCACCAATACCTTGGTCACCAAGGCCTAAAATACGTTCACCATCTGTAATCACGATGACTTTGACATTATTTTTATTAACGTTTTGCAAAATATCATCAATCACATCACGATCTGGATATGAAATGAAAACACCACGATGACGGCGATAGATATCAGAGAAACGTTGACATGCCTCACCCACAGTTGGCGTGTAAATAATTGGCATCATCTCTTCAAGATGATTTTCAATTAAGTGGTAGAACAGAGTTTCGTTGGTATCTTGGATATTACGTAAATAGATGTGCTTATTAATATCATCATTGAAAGCACAATATTGCTGATAAGAGCGTTGGCTTTGCTCTTCGATAGTTTCAATAATATGTGGAAGTAACCCGTGTAAGTTAAAGTTACTTCTTTCTTCTTGAGTGAAAGCGGACCCTTTATTCAAAAGGGGTAACTCTAAAAGTGTATAGCCTGCATAAGGGATATAAAGGGGATGTTTACTTGGGTGACCTGATATCATTGCCTATCTCATTTTCCAGCTTAGAACTCAGAAAAGTACAGTTTCAGCACTCTCTAAAGCTCGTTGTATGCGTAAGCTTAAGACTATTTAATACAAAATAGGTATTTTAAACTGTGATATTGAAATTAAATACTATTTAGAAAAAACATATAACAAAATTAATATTAAAAATTAATTACTTACATTTTTCATATTTTTTTAAATTATTCTTTCTCAACTCTATATCTGACTTAGAATCTTATATTTTTACCCTATCTTACATTTCCATAAAAAATACCAAGTGTTTTACTATCTTATAATTTCAAAAATATTACCTAAAAAGCCTGTATTTACGTATTTTTAGAATTTAATTATGTTCATTTTTTAATATTTACAAAAAAAATAGTTCCATGAAACTTCAAGAAAGAAATTAAATGAAAGCGTTAAATGCACTCCCCTAACTCATAGGAAATTTGCTATATTTGACGTTTTTCTGCGACATCTATTTTCGATTGATATGAATACGGCAATACAAGCAGCTCTCGACCATGCAGTGCAAACCCTTCAGCAAGAAGGTGTGCTTCCTTCGGATTGGAATAATTCAAGCAATTTAACACGCACCAAAGACCGAAGCCATGGCGATTTTGCTTCTAATATTGCCATGATCGGCTCTAAAGCTGCTGGTATGAAACCACGCGATTTAGCTGAGAAAATTCTAGCAGCGCTACCAGAAGTTGCAGACATCAGCAAAGCTGAAATTGCAGGCCCTGGTTTTATCAATTTCTTTTTAAATGCAGATCAACGTTTTGCAATTCTTGACCAGATTCAGGCTCAAAAAGAAAGCTTTGGTCGTAGCCAATCAAATGCAGCTAAAAAGATTCAAGTTGAATTCGTTTCTGCAAACCCAACGTCTAGCCTACACGTAGGTCATGGCCGTGGTGCTGCTTATGGTATGACTGTTGCAAACTTACTTGAAGCAACAGGTGCTAAAGTTGATCGCGAATATTATGTAAATGATGCTGGCCGTCAAATGGATATTTTGGCGACTTCTACTTATTTACGTTATTTGGAATTACTTGGACAAAACCTTGTATTCCCTAAAAATGCATATCAAGGCGATTACGTTAAAGAAATCGCACAAGGCATCATTAATAGAGATGGCGATGCTTACGTTCATGAAGTTGCGAATGTTTATAAAGATGTACCAGAAGACGTGCAATATGCTGAAGAGCTAGATAGCGAAGGCAACAAAGTCGTATTATCTGGCGACAAAGAAAAACACATTGACGGTCTTATTGCCAACTCACAACAATTATTAGGTGAAGGCTACCGCGTATTCCATCAAGCAGCACTTCATGCCATTTTAGATGATATTAAAGATGACCTTGCTGACTTCGGCGTAACCTTTAACCAATGGTTTAGTGAAGCATCTCTTAGCGCAAAAATTGACGAAGCGTTAGAAACACTTGATCAACGCGGCTTCTTATATGAAAAAGATGGCAACATCTGGTTTAAATCAACTGAATTTGGCGATGAAAAAGACCGTGTTGTGAAGCGCCGTAATGGTCAAACGACTTACTTTGCATCTGACATTGCTTACCACTTAAACAAACTACAACGTGGTTATACTGACCTTGTTGATATTTGGGGTTCTGACCACCACGGTTATATCTCTCGCGTAAAAGCTGCGATTGATGCAATGGGTTATGACTCGAAAAAATTAACTGTTCTTTTAGTTCAGTTCGTAAGCTTATGGCGCGGTGGTGAGATGGTTCAAATGTCATCTCGTTCAGGTCAATTCGTGACTTTACGTGACTTGCGTAAAGAAGTCGGCAATGACGCAGCTCGTTTCTACTACGTGATGCGTAAAAGTGAACAACACATTGACTTTGACCTTGACCTTGCTGTTTCACAAAGTAAAGACAATGCGGTGTATTATATTCAATACGCTCATGCACGTATTTGCCGTATGCTAGAAAAAGCAGCGAGCACTGGCTTACAATTTGAAGTAAGTGCTGCTCGTTCACATGCTGCACGTTTATCACTTGATGCAGAAACTGAAATTCTTGCTAAACTGGCTGCATATCCAGACGTTGTGTTACGTGCTGCTAATGCATATGAACCACACCAAGTAGGTAACTACTTAAAAGAATTAGCTGCGCTATTCCACGGTTGGTACAATGAACACAAAGTTTTAAGTGATGATGCTGAACTTACACAAGCACGCTTATTACTTTCAATCAATGTACAGCAAGTATTGCGCAATGGCTTAGAATTACTCGGTGTTTCTGCACCTGAAGCCATGTAAGTTAGTGTTGGGGTGTTTGGTCAAAGCCATATACCCCTTCATGTTGTAAGAAATAACGCTTTGCAAGGAATTCTATCTATGCGAAGCGATGTTTTAAAGTAAACGAGAACTAAACTCGAAATAAAACAATCAAAATACAGAGGAATAATCCACGTGTTTGGCAAAACGCAACGCGGTGTATCTGAAAGACCTAACAAGCCTAAAAAACCTTTAATTCCTAAATGGTTAGGGACACTTGTCGCTATTTTAGCGGTCTTATGTATCGCAGTAATGCTCATGCTTTGGAAACCGTGGCAACCTGTTTCCTCAAAAAACCAGATTACTTCTGAGCACTATAAAGAAGAAGAAACCAATAAAGATTACCGCTTTTATGATCTATTGCCTCAACAGCAGGTCACTCCTATTCCGGAACAGGCAATTCCAGAAAGTAAAAATCAGGGTACTGCCATGATTGTAGAAGCACCTAGTACAGCTCAACCTGCCGCTTCTGAACCTGCAAGTGTAAGCACTGACGACACGACTGACTCAACAGCTGCTATACCTCAACAACCAAATTATATTTTACAAGTTCGAAGCTATACTGACCCCGATCAAGCAGATGCTCGACGTGCAGAAATCATTTTAAATGGCTTATCGGCTGATGTAATTAAAAGCTCTGAGAATGGAAAAACTTGGTATCGTGTTATTTCTGGTCCATATGACACTCAAGAAGCTGCTCTCGCTGCTCAACAAACATTGCAGCATAGCGGTATTGACTCTATTGTGATTAAACGCAGATAAAGATTAAGCAATAAAAAAGGAACAAATATTTGTTCCTTTTCTTTTATATATCAGCACAATTTCTTTCGTTTGACCCTAAACCTTTCTGTCTCGCTTTTTGAAAAGCTGGTCTTTGCTGAATCCGATGTAAGAATGCTTGAATATGCGGATATTTACCTTGAAGACGTGACTGTAGAGCCTCTAGTGGAAAACTCATTTGAATATCTGCAAATGAAAAATCCCCTGCAAAATATTCATGCTCAGCCAAATAATTTTCTAAAAAACTAATATGGTCTTTCATACGTGGACGAACAAAATTTGCTTTAACCCCTTCTGTAATTTTCTTTGCCACAGGCTGAATTAGCCAAGGTACATGTTTATTGACGTTGTTCATGACCAAAGTCATCACTAATAACGGCATAAGTGAGCCTTCGGCATAGTGCATCCAGTAAATATACTGCTGTAAATCCTGAGCTTGCTTAGGTTTAAACTGCTGCTTTTGATCATATCGCTGCTGCAAATACTCTAAAATAACAGCCGATTCTGCGATAACCTGCTCATCATCTGTCAAAATAGGTGCCTTGCCGAGCGGATGAATACATTTCAATGTTTCTGGTGCTGAATAGTTCGGAAGACGTTGATAAAAATGAATATCATAATCCAAGCCTAACTCTTCTAAAGCCCATAAAATCCGAAACGATCGCGAACATTCCAGGTGGTGTACACTAATCATGGTATTGCCTACTTTTATTTTTCTTTTTACATAAAAAACAGCATGTGAACATGCTGTTTTATTCCATTTGTGGGATGGATATAAATCATCCACCGCAACAAAATAGCATTTTTATGCTGTAACAAGCACAGTATGAATGTCTAAACTACGTAACAAAGTTTTAGTGACTGGGGTTTTACTGCATATGGTTAAGATTTTTTGCTGAAGTTCTTCGTTTGGAAGTTCTTTAAAAACAATACGACGCTCGATATGTTCTTCATGCTCTCGATTGGTATGAAAATCAATTTCAACCGAGTACTCACCAAAATCATAACCCTTATGTTTTGCATACATTCTTAAAGTAATAAGTGTACATGCTGCCAGACTTCCGGTAAGCAAATCATAAGGTGCAGGCCCTTGGTCATGCCCTTTTAGCTTTTCAGGCTCATCACAAAAGTATTGATGACGGCCGCTGGTAATTTCCCCTTTCCATTGCTCTGCAAGAGGCTTTGCTTTACTGCTCGCAATTACTGCTGTCATTTTGATGCTCTCATTTGATCTGGAAGAACTGGTGCTTCTAAGCGGGCACCCACATAATCTGGAATTTCACCAAAACGCACGTCATGATTAACCCATTGCTCACGTGCTTCTTTTAAATCGTCCATCGTACGTGCAACGAAATTCCACCATAATAAGATCGGAGTTTCAAAAGGTTCACCACCGATTAATAGCACACGGTTCCCTTTCTTTACTTCAATCTCAATTTCGTTCAAACCTGTATCCAATACAACCATATTGTCAGCAGTAAGTTCATGGCCATTCACATGAGCTACGCCATCTAATGCCATAAAACCATATTCAAATTCAGGATTTAGTGGAATACGTGTTTTAGTATCTTGGGTAGCAATGAGATCAACCCCTACTAACGGTGTATGAACCACAACTGGAGAAGTCGTCTCTAAATATTCACCCACCAGTACAGTAAATTCCAGACCGTCTTTTTCAACAACAGGAAGATCGGGATAATGTTCAAATTTCGGATCCATGTTGCGCTTATGGTCCGGTAATGCGATCCAGAGCTGCGCAGCATGCATTTGAGTTTCAGTATCAGGTGCAACCTCGGTATGAGAAATACCATGTCCTGCTGTCATCAAGTTTACCTGTTTAGGGCGAATTAATTGCTTTGACCCTAAACTATCGGTATGCATCATGGTCCCTTCAATCATCCACGTGAAGGTTTGCAAACCAATATGTGGATGAGGTCCTACATCTAAACCATTGCCGGCAGGAAACGTTACTGGTCCTGCATGATCTAAAAAGCACCATGCCCCAATCATTCGTTTTTGTCGACTAGGTAAAGCCCGCTTAATCACCGTCCCCTGTCCAATTTCGGCAGAGCGAATTGGAAATTCCTGAATAAATTGATTGGCAAATTTTTCGCAATCCTTTGAATCCGAAATATCGTAATCGTTATTATTGCTCATGATATTACTCTCTTTTACCTATGCTTGTGCAATGAGTCGTTATACTGATCTTAACAATACACTCATTATTCAATATAGTCTTTTAGTAATACACAGGGTGCCATGAATGAGACAATCAATTTTTAACAATCGAAAATTTAAAGGTATATGGCCAACTTAAGGTGATTGAGTCTTAACTTGTTGTTTTAAATTCTTCATAAATTGCCCAAACTGTGGCAAGAATTCTTGAAACAATGGATGGTCTCGATTTTCTAACATGACTTCACTAAATAACTTTAGACCGACCGCAAAAGACTTTGTGGTTTGATCATCAAAAAATTCTGCATTCTTTAACTTTTCAACAATCTCAAAAATATCGTCATGATTACCAGTATAGAACTCGAGCCTTTCCGTATAGGTAGAAACTTCCCCTTTGGCATCTTTTAAATGTTGTACCGTAACGTGATATTGATGCTGTTTCATACATAAACTCTCTATTAAAGTTGATAGTTTTTGGATAATTTCAACCTGTTTAAGGCCCACTTATAGGCGCCCAATCGCAACAGCAGCCTGATCAATTTTTTCAGCAATTTGATAGATCTGCTCTTGCTTCAAGTCAGTGGTATTCAATTTCAAACGTAAAGCCGTCTTTAAGTTTTCCATGGCACGGTGAATTTCGATTAATTGATCATTACTGTGAATTTCACGTCTCAAACGCAATTTCTCTAACAACCCACTTAGCTTGTCTTGGTGTTCATTTAAATAAGCTTCCCCAAATTCCGTAATTTGATATTGTTTACGCTCTACATCTAGCAAGTTAATGAGGTTCATTTCTTCCAGGCTAGTTAAAGTCGGATAGATTGTTCCTGCACTTGGCGTATAGCCATCGCCTACCAAATCACTTATTTCTTTAATAATTTCATAACCATGCTTAGGACTTTGCTGAATAAGATGAAGGACTAAAAGTTTCATACGTCCAGCTTCAAAAAGTCTCCCACGACGCCCCGAACGGTGATGGCCGTGATAATGGTCATTATGTTCAGCATGATGATGTTCTGATTGTTGTCTCATCTTTGGAGGTTCTCTAATACGCACAATTTATAACTATTAAGATATATCTTAATATATCTTTTATCAAGAAAAAGTAATAAAATCTAACCTATTGCTTTGATAATTATTAAAATTAATATTATTTTCTTTAAACACTAAGTAATAAAAAAAGAGTGCTTAAGCACTCTTATATAGCCGTATGTTTAGTAAAGTCGGTAAAAAAAGCCAGAATCTAAAAAATTATTATGTGATCAAATTTCTTTTCTGCTCAAACTGCTCTTCAATTTTTGAACTCAGAAAATTAACAATAGGCTGCAAAGCATAATGTTCCTCTTGCCAATTTTGTTTGCCTATTTCCCCTCTATATTCCTGTATAAGCCGCTGCAATACGAATTTCTGCTCAGGAGGAAGCTGAGGCATAACCCATCGAGCTGCATTGTCTTTTGAAGCAATATCCTTCATGACTAAACTAAAATAGATCCGACATAAAGCTAAAATCTGGTTTCTTTCATCTGCATCCTCATCCCAATGAGCTACAATTTCGGGATAAGTATCAGACATTGCTTGCCATAGTTCTTGATCAGAAATTTCAGGTGCCCATTGGTCCAAAGCTGGACCAAATAAAACTGTATGATGAAATCTCGCTTTTCTAAGCAATATACTAATATCTGGATCTTTCTGCGAACTTAATGTTCCACCTTCTTTAAGTTCTTCACGTAGCCATTCACCAAACTGCATTTCATAACTTAAAGGATAATTTCCAGACTGAATCTCATCTTTTAATAAAATAGTAACTTCTAATGGTCTTTGTAATTCCCCAACAGGCTGTGAAATTTTTAGTAATTCTTGTGCAAGCTGCTCGCGTAAAGCAGATGTTAATGGTTGAGTAACCACGACCAGAACATCAAGGTCACTTTCTGGCCCTAAGCCACCATCAACAGCTGAACCATAAAGATAGATTGCAAATAATGATTCCGCTAAAAGTTGCTGTAATTTTTCTTGTAGATATTCTAACTGAATGAAATCAGACATCTCTCACCTCCTTCGGAAGAAACAGATATAAAAAAGGCAGGATTTAATCCTGCCTATTCATTTGATTATTCCCACTCAATCGTTGCTGGTGGTTTAGATGACACGTCGTATACCACACGTGATACATCTTTAATTTCGTTCATAATGCGTGTGGAGATTTTATCAACCAATTCGTATGGTAAATGTGCAAAACGAGCTGTCATAAAGTCAACTGTTTCAACTGCACGAAGCGCAATCACCCATGCATAACGGCGGCCATCACCGACTACACCCACTGATTTAACAGGTTGGAAGACAGCAAATGCTTGAGCTGTTTTATCATACCAACCGCTGTCACGAAGCTCTTGCATAAAGATATCATCAGCAAGACGAAGAATATCTGCATATTCTTTTTTCACTTCACCCAAAATACGAACGCCTAAACCTGGGCCCGGGAATGGATGACGGTAGATCATGCTGTGCGGTAAACCAAGTGTAGTACCTAATTTACGTACTTCATCTTTAAACAAGTCACGTAAAGGTTCAACCAATTCAAATGCTAAATCATCTGGTAAACCACCCACATTGTGGTGAGATTTAATAACGTGTGCTTTACCTTGTTTGCTTGCAGCAGATTCAATTACGTCTGGGTAAATTGTACCTTGCGCTAAGAATTTCACGCCATCAAGTTTACGTGCTTCTTCAGCAAATACTTCAATGAACTCACGACCAATAATTTTACGCTTCGCTTCAGGATCGGTAACGCCAGCTAGAGCATTTAAAAAACGCGCTTCTGCATCTGCACGAATAACACGAATACCCATGTTTTCAGCAAACATTTGCATCACTTGGTCACCTTCGTTTAAACGAAGTAAACCATTATCAACAAATACACATGTTAATTGGTCACCAATCGCTTTGTGTAAAAGCGCAGCAACAACAGATGAGTCAACACCACCAGAAAGACCTAAAAGTACTTTCTCATTACCAATTTGTTCACGTAACTGCTCTACACGCAAATCGATGATGTGTTCAGGTGTCCAAAGGCCACCACATCCACAAATTTTGTGAACGAAATTAGAAAGTAGCTCTTCACCTTTTGCCGTGTGTGTTACTTCTGGGTGGAACTGAACACCGTAAAAACGGCGTGTTTCATCACTTACAGCAGCAACTGGACAGCTTGGTGTGCTTGCAGTAATCGTAAAACCTTCTGGAATCTGGCTCACTTTGTCGCCGTGGCTCATCCAAACGTGTAGTTGGTTTTCGCGGTCTTGTAAGTTGCCAATAAGTTGGTCACGTTTAACGATATCAACTTCGGCATAACCAAACTCATGTACAGTACCCGGCTCAACTTTACCGCCTAACTGTTCAGACATGGTTTGTAAACCATAGCAAATACCCAATACTGGAACGCCTAATTCAAACACCACTTGCGGTGCGCGAGGGCTGCCCTCTTCATGCACACTCTCAGGTCCACCTGATAAAATGATACCGTTTGGCTTAAAAGCACGAATGTCTTCTTCAGACATATCAAAGGCATACATTTCAGAGTAAACACCAGCTTCACGTACACGACGTGCAATGAGCTGACTATATTGAGAGCCGAAATCCAGGATCAGGATACGATCTTCAGTAATTTGAGTATTGGTAGTCATGACAAACCACTAAATGGCAAAAGAATTAAGCGCGCCATTTTAACATTTTTCACGCTTCGACGCACCGCAAATCATCATATATCTTATTTTTTTCATATTAGAATCATTTTAATAGTTAGAATAATCGATATAAAATATTATTTATTTATATTTATCAATACCCTAAAAGTTACTTTAGAGCTTCATGCATATTGATAAATTCATCACATTCTATGCAACATCATAATGAATTTGATGTTAAGATGACCCGATAAAACAGGCATTACCATGGAAAGGTAAATACCATTAAGCGATATTTGTCTGACCTTAAACAGTTATCCGTTTTTTATGGCTTGTTGCCCCATATCAAAATCAATAGAAATCTAAGGAACAACAATGCTTCAAACTATGATTGCAGATTTCCAGCAACATTTTTGGTTGTATGTCTCTATTCCTTTCATGAGTGGTTTAATTGGCTATGTCACTAAAGTGATTGCCATTCAAATGATGTTTTCACCACTTGAATTTAAAGGTATTAAACCGTTTTTTGGCTGGCAAGGTATTGTGCCTCGTAAAGCCGAAAAAATGGCAACGACTGCTGTAGAGCTTATGACGGCTAAGCTCATTAAGCCCGAAGAAATTTTTGCTCGCCTTGACCCAAAGCGTATTGCTAAAGAAATTGAAAAACCATTAATGGCAGCAGCAGAAGATATTACCCGTGAGGTTGCTCAAGAATATCAACCAGGCTTATGGGAAGGCATGCCTGAGTTTGCCCGCCAAAGACTGATCCGCAGAGTGCAATCAAAAGCCCCGGAAATTGTCGAGCACATCATGAGTGAAGTGCAACGTGACGTAAATCGATATTTTGATATTAAACATTTAGTCATTAGTAATTTACTTAAAGACAAACGCCTACTGAACAATATTTTTAAACGTGTAGGCAAACAAGAGTTTAAGTTTTTCAGTAACGTTGGTTTTGTATTTGGTTTTGGTATTGGTGTGATCCAGATGCTCTGCTGGATTGTCACACAAGGAAAATATCCTTGGATGCTACCTCTGTTTGGCGGATTTGTAGGTTTTTTTAGTGACTGGATTGCCCTACAAATGATGTTTAGACCCCTCTATCCGAAAAAAATATTGGGCTATACATGGCAAGGTCTATTTATTAAACGTCAAAATGAAGTGGCAGCTGACTATGCAGCTTTAATTTCCAAACAACTTTTGACTTCACGTCATATGATGGAAGAGTTGTTTTCAGGTACACACTCTGCACGTGTTATTGAGCTGGTTAACCGTCATGTCAAACAGGAAATTGACATGCAAGCAGGTGTAATCCGCCCACTCGTTGTTTATGCAATTGGTGGAGAAAAATACCAGAATATGAAAACTCAGGTTGCGGAACGTATCATGCAGCAACTTCCAGAGACCATGAAATATGTTGAGTCTTATGCAGAAGATGCCATGAATATTCGCAATACCCTGATTGAGCGTATGCAGAAATTAACGCCTTCGGAATTTGAAGGTATGCTACGTCCAGCCTTTAAAGAAGATGAGTGGGCACTCATTGCAGTAGGCGCAGTACTTGGTTTTGTTGTTGGTGAGCTACAAATCCAGTTTATGCTTTAATTTTTAAATATAAAAAAACCGGATGAATGAATCATCCGGTTTTTATTTTGCTTTAGATATTATTTTTCAATTGCATGGTCGAGGCTCATACGTCCAGCACCGTGAAGCATCAAGAAGAATAAACCACCTGCCATTGCAAGATTTTTCATAAAGTGGATGCCATTGTTATATTGTGCTGCTGCATCAGCCCCACCTTGGTGAAATAAGAACGCAGTTAAGATACTAAAGATCCCAAGACCAAAAGCTGCGAAACGTGCTTGGAAACCAAATAACAACGCTAAACCACCACCGAACTCAACCAGAATGACTAATGGTAGAAGTCCACCTGGAACACCCATTGCTTCCATATATCCTGCAGTTGCCGCATAACCGGTAATTTTCCCCCAACCAGCAGCAAGAAAGATATAAGCGATAAGAAGACGAGCAACAAGGCTAATAAAACTGTCTGCGCCTGGTTGCGTCACGATATTTTTGACCACCACATTTGGATTAAACATATTGCCACCTTTATTTAATGCTTATTTGTTGATGAACTCATTCTAGGTTTGGGACATTGATAATTAAATACTCAAAATCCATATATATCGTTGCACAAATAGGATGATCAATTTGTATATTTTTGATGTTTTATACTGACTTTCTATAGGCTCACTGCTAGGATTTGAGCACGGTTTACCACTTAATCATCTCATGGAACTTCTTGATTTTATTCTACACGTTGATCAGCATCTCGCCGAATTTATCACAAATTACGGGACGTGGATTTATGGCATTTTATTTTTAATTATTTTTGTCGAAACCGGTTTAGTGGTTATGCCGTTCTTACCGGGTGACAGCTTACTGTTCGCAGCAGGTGCTTTAGCGGCTTCTACAGGCACAATGGACCCTTGGTTACTGGGCATTCTACTCTTCATTGCCGCGGTTTTAGGCGATACAGTGAACTATCATATTGGACGTTTTATCGGTCCACGTGTATTTGAGATGAATTCACGCTTTATTAATAAGCAACATTTAATTAAGACTCAAGAATTCTTCGCCCGTCATGGTGGCAAGACTATTATTTTTGCACGTTTCATTCCATTTGCTCGTACCTTTGCACCTTTCGTTGCTGGCGCTGGCAGCATGAATTATAAGTTTTTCTTAACTTATAACGTAATTGGCGCATTCTGTTGGGTAGCTTCTTTTGTCACTTTAGGCTATCTCTTCGGTGGACATCCACTTGTAAAAGATAACTTTACCCACCTTATTTTTGGCATCATTATTATTAGTATTTTACCGGGTGTGATCGGCTTCATACGTCAAAAGCTAAAAAATCGAAAAGCTAACGTTTAAAGAGCAATTAGAAAAAACGGAATACCACCGGAAGCATACATAAAATAAGTAACATGGCCGATCCTTTATATAGATGATCGGCCTTTATTTTTTTCATTGATCCCGTCAATAAAGCACGTCCGAAAAACATCCAGAAACTTGCTGCTGGAATAAGAATCAAAGTAAAAGCAGCCAGAACCATGAGAAAATTTTCAGGCGAATTCCATGTTTCAGCGGGGAAAATACCTGCGGCAAAAAGTAAAGACTTAGGATTTTTTAAAGTTGAGAAGAATAATTGACGTGGGCGAATATTACGATGATTTTGGCTAAATTGTTGTAAATGCGTGGTTTTCCATAAGCGGAATGCCATCCAGAATACATATAATACGCTAGTGATGTGCAAAATAAGCAGTAGTGCAGGCCAAACCGGATCTGCCAAATGAATGAACACTGCCCAAAAACTAATGCCATAAGCGTAGCCCAACCATTCCATCGGGATAAGCCAGAATGTTTTAGATAAACCTTGTGAGTGAGCGGCGGTTGCAAGTAATGCGTTTGTCGGGCCCGGAATAAGTAAAACAGCCAACATAGCTAATACAAAAAACCAGCTCTCAATCATATAATTTCCACATTAGTAAAGATGCGGCAACATTAAACGAAATGGGCAAAATATAGCAAGTTTAGAGCGTATTCTGATTAGAAAGAATACAAGTTATTCTAAGGCTTATCTTTAAAAAATTATTGATTTATAATAATTTTATTATGAAACATTTTGCTAAACTTTATTCATCACAATATGCAATTAGTTAGCATATTGTGATGCAAAACTGATGATTAATTCGTCTTTTTACGAACAATAATTGGACAATTCTTGAACTGAGCAGCCTGAACAATGGCTTCTTGTTGACCTAATACACGTGAAAGTTCGGTGTTTTTGGTTGAAGAAGATTGTCCCATATTGACAGAGATGGATGGGCCGAATCCCCAACCGCCTCGTCCCCAGCCACCGCCAAGCCCGAGTCCAACACCCATACCTGTACTTTTTGGTGTCTGTACACCATTGTCGATATATTGTTGAATACGGTTATATTCACTTTGTAGCTGCTGGCAACTCAAAGATTGATACTGCGTCGGAGACACATAAGTCGGTTTTACCGTTGTAGCACAAGCGCTCAATAGTAAAGTGGCCGCTGCCAAAGGCACAATATATAAGCCTTTCATCATTTTTCTCTTATCGTTTTGGTTCAATTTCGCTGAACAATGCCTCATAAGACTGAGTCAATTTGTGTTCTGGCGCTAAGTGAGCCAAAGGTAAATTTTTCTGATGTGATTCTTTCATCAAAATCGAAGGCGGTAACATGCTATTGAGCACGGGTAACCCTTCATCTTTTAACTGTTGAACCACTTCCCGAGGTAGTTTTGCTTGGGACTGGAACTGATTCACCACAATTCCTTCAATTTCCAAGCGATCATTATGATCATCTTGCGTTTCGAGAACATTTTCAATCAATGTTTGTAAAGCACGCTTTGAAAAGACATCACAGTCAAAAGGAATCAGAACCTTATCTGCTGCAATTAATGCAGACAATGTGAAAAAGTTAAAGGCTGGAGGTGTGTCAATATAAATGCGGTCATAGCGCCCAACCAAGCTTTGAATAGAGTCACGCAATTTATAAATTTTATGTTTGCTTTCAAGTGCATGTTCAAGAGCACCGAGCGTAGGGCTAGCCGGAAGCACATCTAATTTTGCAAAGGATGTAGAGTGTACAAAACTGTCGAGATCTTTGTTGCGTGGAGCTTTTAGAATTGAGCCCAGTGCGTTCCCAATTAAACCTTTTTGTTGATTATTTCCCAACACATCTTCAAAGAAGTTTTCAATATTTGGTTCTAAAACTGCTTTATCAGCAGCGTATGTTGCTTCTTCGCCTAAAAGGTATTGGCTTGAGTTGGCTTGAGGATCAAGATCGATAACCAAGGTCCTTAAGCCATGTTTGGCACTAATGGCAGCCAAATTTACAGTAATACTTGATTTCCCTACACCGCCTTTTTGGTTAAACACCACACGAGTTAGCATGTTTCCCTCTACATATTTTTTTACTGTATGCAGTTTAACCTAGAGCTTACGCAAAAAGGCAAAGAATGTAGAACAATTAAGCAAAAACAGGTTTCACTATCACCAGAATAATAATGGCAACAAATGCGATTGCACTAATGACCAAACCCGCACGGCGCTGAGCTAGTAAAATAGTGTCATCCTTTTTAAAGGCTTTCATTAAAGATGATAAAAGCACTAAAAATAAGATAATTTTAGCGTAGAACCATG
This sequence comes from Acinetobacter sp. UC24323, assembly GCF_024151445.1. NCBI lineage: Bacteria > Pseudomonadati > Pseudomonadota > Gammaproteobacteria > Moraxellales > Moraxellaceae > Acinetobacter > Acinetobacter sp. UC24323. The sequence goes on from NZ_JAHIBY010000014.1 coordinate 42,354, forward strand.
GCTGTACCTGAAAGTTCTTCATCACCAGTAAAATTGCTCCGGTAATGAAAACCACGGTAAATGACAAATGCTGTAAAGCAACTAAAACTTTACGCCCTGCTGGGTTAGGTTGTTCACCTTGTACACCAATAAATAGTGTTGAAGCGCGTAATACAAAAACCATAAGTGCGGCTGCTACCGCAGTCATATGGATAATTTTAGTGAGTAAATGTGCATCCATAAATAAGCCCTTAGCTTTTAGCTTTTAGGTGCATGTGCACATTCTGGACTCGCTGGCGCTTGGCCTTGCCACTCACTTGGTAAATAAGCGTGGATTGCTAAAGCATGAATTTGTCCTGGATTCATTAAATCAGAAGCCAAGGCATAAACTTTTTGATGACGCTGAACCAAACGCAAGCCGTTAAATTCTTCACTCACCACAATCACTTTAAAGTGGGATTCTTTACCAGGAAAATAACCACCGTGGCCGGCAGACTCATTAATGACTTCTAAATGGCTAGGTGCAAGGGTCTGTAACCGTTCAATCAACTGTTGTTCAAGGCTCATAGCTTTTCCTTTTACGATTATTCGTATATTTAGACCTAGTATACCCTGTCTACACACAAACAAAAGTTGCTCTTGTACGCTTTGACTTCAAACAAAATGTCTATTTATTCGGCAACTTATCAATAAAAATAACTCTAAATGCTCATTTCTGTTTTTATTTTATGCAATCAGCATAATTATTTGCATAAAGTTGTTGACCCTTGTTTTGCTTAATGTATTATAAGCGGCACGCGGGAATAGCTCAGTTGGTAGAGCATAACCTTGCCAAGGTTGGGGTCGCGAGTTCGAGTCTCGTTTCCCGCTCCAGATTGGTTTTTTTTGAGAAAGTTTTAGTAAAAACTGCTCATACATGCGGGAATAGCTCAGTTGGTAGAGCATAACCTTGCCAAGGTTGGGGTCGCGAGTTCGAGTCTCGTTTCCCGCTCCAAATTCAAAAGGCACTTATCGAAAGGTAAGTGCCTTTTTCTTTTGATCTGTTTATATATCTAGAATTTCAAAATCACTCATTGCCTTGATTTAAGTTAGTTATGTTCGCAAGGTTCTAGAGTTATTCGATGTGTAGATATATAAGGTAATAATTGAAAACAATCTATATTAAAGCTTTCTAGGCAATGACTCTGCTGTAAACATAGGGAAAAGATAAAACTATAATTATAGATATAACTTTTAAAATGATACTGCTCGGTTCTTTGAACATCATTCTTGGTTAAATCGCAAAATTGTATATGTTCAGGTGATACATGAAAGTTGAGCTTCTTTAAATGACGGCTCATTCCTTCACCAGTACATTTAATATAGGATTCTTTTAAGGTCCATATTTGAAAAAAACGTTGATATACACTAGTTGGATTAGTCCATTCATTTTGCTGAATCCATTCAATTTCACTTGGCGCTAACACGCTATCGACACGCCTCCATTCGAACTCATGGTTCATTCTTTCAACATCGACTCCTATTTCTCCTTTTTCTGTCACAGCAAAGACAATAAGGTCCGCTGAGTGACTAAGATTAAAATAAATAGCCTTATTGCCTCGTACAAATGGTTTGCCGTTAGGTTGTAATTGAATGATGACCTCATGGGGTGAGATACCCAACTTATCTGATAAAACAGACTTCATTAACACACGAGAAATTAAGAAAAGTCGTGCAGCATGAGAATGATATTGATCATATCTCAACTTTTCTGCCTCATTGAGAAAGCTGAGATAATGACTCAATATGAGATGGTTGTCTGGTACCCGTAAAATTGGGCAAACATAAACCTGTACGTTCGCTACATCAGACATCACTAAGCTGTGCTGTAGTGCTAATGTACTTTGTCAGAACCGGTGTAAGGTAATCATAAACCGCTTCTACATGGGTAACGTGTGGATTATGACCTGCGCCAGCGATGATATGTACAGGAATCTCAGGACTGATTGGAGTAACAATTGGATCTTTCTCTCCCACAATAATCTCGATTTTAGATCGAAGCTCAGAAAGCAAAGCTGTCTGTGCTGCGCGCTGCTGCGGCAAATTAATGTGGTGCATGTACTCACTAATATGCTTAGACACTGACATGCGGCGTAGTGAATCCATCGCATATCTCACTGACAGATTTTGTTGCCCCTCTGGATGTAAATCTTTAGCAATCACATCTTTCGGCACAAAACGGAAAATGAGTTTAGATATCGCTTGTATCTGAAACATTTTTGCAGCCTGTGCCTGAACAAAATAAGGCGATATAAGGATAAGGCGTGCAACTTTATCTGGATATTTCTTTGCAAGATTTAATGCAAAAAGACATCCTAATGAGTGGGCAATCACCACACTATTTGGTGCCAAAAGCTCTGCCGCAGTATCAATAAATTGATGGTTATTATCTTCCATCATTTCATAACTACCTGAACGCCCAAGTCCCGGTAAGTCCATCATAGCGACCTGATCATAAGTAATTTTATTGATGATTGGAGACCAACATGTACTATCAAATGGAATGCCGTGTAAAAATAATGCAGAAACTTTTTCTGAACCAACTGGCTGTTTAGTATAAATTTCTATCCAATAGCGGTTCTGATAGCTAAAAGAATTAGGTGTTGGTACTTGCATACGACCAAAACGTGTAAACACCAAGCGATCAATCCAGCGAGAAAAATAAGGCATGATACTGATCAGGTCTGCGATGCCCATCTTCGCCGCCATCGCCTCTGCCCCAGCAACATGGTAGTGCTCGGTAGAAATGAAAGAAAGTTGCTCTTTAGAACCGTCAAGTAATACCTCTGGTAATTTCTCGAGCAAAACTTTAGGTATTTGTAAATGTGGTGAGTTAACTCCCAAATGCTCAGCAGCTAGGTGAACTAGGCGATGAAATTTGGGTGTCGCAGGATCAAGCAGCATATATTCCTGAGCAATCGTTTCAGGATAAGACATCGTTCGGATCAGAAAGCTCACGATATACTGCATATTGCATAGTGGCAGGAATGTGTCACGGCCACCAGGTAATGCCAGTAAACGTCCCTGATAGAGCTTATCAATCATGTCAGCAATACCGATATATTGCATATCGCCATAATTATAAAAACCATCAATGACTGTCGCCGGATTTATTGCAGTCCATGGCACATTTAAACGCTTACAGGCCTCAATGAAAGCTTGATGTCCTAGAATTTTTGAAGCCTCATAACCACCATGTTTGCAATACAACTCATCAGCCGATTCTTGCGGCGGCGCAGCCACACGATACCCGCCAATCCAGATAAATCGCTCAAGCTGCTTCAATGTTGCAGCCCATTCAATTAACGCCAGCCCTGACTTAATATTGGTACGCTCAGCTTCAGCTTTGCTAATGCCCCAATTAAATGATGCTGCGAGATGATAAATTACATGGATTTTTGTCTGGGCGTCCGATAATAGAGAGTCCAGCTTAAAATCACGGCTTAAATCATATTCAACAAAAGATATAGATGGATCAGCCAGCCCTTGGGTTGTAATGAAACCTAATAGCTTATCTTTCTTGGTTGCGGCATTACGCAGCGCAGCAATCACCTGATGACCTTCACGCAGAAGTTCAACGATCAATCTGCTGCCAATAAAACCTGCTGCACCTGTTACTAATATGGTCTTCCGTGAAAAATTATCTTTTTTTGCGTTATTTAGATTATCCATAAATCACCTTATTAGGTGCTGGGCACTCCAGCATTGTTTTTGAAGCGAGTTATCTTAAAAGTTATATCGAACCTGGGCATACACCAGACTGTTATCTCTAAATTGTCCTAGTACCGTATCATTTCTGCCCCAGAAGCGATCTCCACCTGCATTTAACTGCCAGTGATCATTGAGGTTGTAGTTAATACGTACTCTCAACAATTCATTAGGCTCTGGTGCAAAATAGAATCCTGTAAACTCTAACTTTAAATTGTCATTCAATAGGTTAAGCGCATAACGCAGCATAGCTCCATACTGATCTTGCTCATATTGGTCGCTGATTGTTTGCTGATAACGGTAGACTGTACTCAATGATGGATTTGTTAGGCTATCGGCAGATTTAAAGTCTTCTGTATGCTTGTACACGCCTACTAAACTCAGCGTAGAATTTTTTAATGACCATTCCGGCCCCATAACTATAGTTAAATTATTTTTCTTATGGGTAAGATCTTCGCTGCCATTTGAGTCAGTCTTTGTATATGCAGCTTCACCGCGCCACACAAGATCGTTATGGTTATAACTAAAATCTACTCCATAGACGGACATAGGGTTATTTTTCAGTTGCAATGTGGCCTCCCCTGTTGGAGACGCTGAAAGAACTGACAGATCAGGCATATGATCTAAACCTGAGAAATACGATGCCCCTACATCTAGACCATCTACGGAATAATCCCAACGCATTGCAAATGCAGGACGGCTCTTACGGTCTATGTCATACTGAACACCAGCAATCTGACGCAATGGAATCACATCTGAACGACTACGCGGATACCACAATGCCGTCCATTTATTGGTTCCAGATTCAGGAATATACGTCAATTTGATTGCATCATTTCCCAGACGTTGATCTGTCTCATCTGGTACTAGACGCGTATAGTCACGGGGCGATAGGTTATCCGTTGGGTTAATCCCATCAGCTCTCCCCCAAACTACAATCTGACGACCAACATCGACATAGATGGTCTGGTCCCAATTATATAACGCATACAACTCACGTAAGTTACGATTTACCTTACTCACCTGATCTGGGTTTACAGTGTGGTCCGTTTCGTCTGAAACCACTATGTCGTAATGCAGCTTAAATGCAGGGTTAAACTTGAGCGTACCATTGGACCAGAAACTTGCTTGCCCAATGTTTTTTAACGAACTTAAATCACGATCTGATGACCACACATCGAGTCTCGCTGAGTTTTGGCTCACAAAACTCATTTCGCTGTCATCTGCATAAGTATGCTGCAGTAGCATAAAGCTACTGCAGCATACAAATACCCAATAGGCACCTTGCGTCATTTCTCAAGACTCTGCGGTGAGAAAAGCTTATCGGACAAGGTTTTTTCTGCCGCAAAATCATTGACGATCACTTGCGTCATATGTTGAGTTTGCAGATTCTTCGCCATAGATTTCATGGCTTGCCATCTCGGTTTCACTTTGCCGTAAGGACGGATATCGGTGAATTCAATATGTTTTAATGGTTTGCCTGCTGTATCCCAAATGTCGATGGTTGCTGTAACAAAGTTGTCTTTGAGTATGCACATACGACGTTTGCTATAACCAAAATCACTCTTCACCGTATTATTAATTGGTGTTGCTTCAATCATGTAGCAATCTTTGCCATTAAATTTACCATCTGCCAGTTTCGTATACTTCCAGTCACTGAGCTTATAGCCAAGGACATCACCATAACTAAAGTCCGTACCAATAAAAGCATCACCTTTATTCGCCGATGCAAGACGACGTACTTTTTTCAATGCAGGCAAATAGACAAACATGCTATCGCTGCCTTTCGCATTTTCAATCAACAGCGTCGTGGTTCCTTGGACATCTGCTGGTGAAATGAACTCAGTCAAACGCATATTGTTCTGCGTATTTCCAGCAAGCTTGGTCATATTTTTAGTTAAACGTACACGTTGCTCGCCATTTTTAGAGGTCAAAATAAATTTGGCACTAGCCGTTGAAGATAAGAATTTAGAGGCATCATCACTACGATTAACAATATCTTGAACTTCATCTGCATGAGATGTTTTAGGCATCGACATTGTAAGCGCCGTACCTAACAAAAGGCTTGTCACCACAGTTTGTGCAACAGGAATGCTCTTCTTCTTTGAAGAAAAGATAAAACGAGGTTTTAATATTAGAATCATTGTAGGTACCATAATTAAGGTTGCAAATACACTGAAAAGCATCGCAATCACAATAAACATCGCGAGCCATTGATGGACGTGGAAGCCTTGTGACAAAGACAATACGCCATACCCACCGGCAACCGCAGTCGCGACAAAAAGAGAAGCCTTACCAGCTGTACTTAAAGTTTTACGAATAGCATCTTTGATATCGCCGCCTTCTTCGCGCAAGATTTCACGCAAGCGGTAGAGGAAGTAGATGGCATAATCCGCACCAATACCTACAGCCATGGCCGAGATGAGAGAGTTCGGAATATTGAGCGGAATGTCGAGCCAGCCCATCACGCCAAAGATGGCAAGAATTGAGAACAGAAGTGGTGTAAGAACAATCAGTCCCGCTGAAATCGAACGGAAAACCAATGCTGAAATAAAGAATACGGCAAATGAAATTTGTAGAATGTTCATGAGCTTGCCGTGAACCATCGTTTCAGTCAAAGCAATGGTCTGCGTTACATCACCACCAAAACTTACTACAGCCTTATCACCCAATTGACCCGCCATATACGTTTTTAGCGACTCAAGGATTTCTTTAATGCGATGATTACTGCCGGTTTTCAGAAGAATCGTGATCTTGGCATAGCGCTGAGTGGTATCAATGTATGAATCAAAATCAGTCGGCTCACCAGACATTGAATACAACAGCAGATACTGAGCAACAACGTCTTTGGTTGCAGGAACCTGAAATGCTTGTGGCTGATCAGCATTCATTGCCTGATTCATTCGTTTGATATAGTCCACGATAGAGATGGTTTTACCGACCTCTGGAATTGAGTTCGCGAACTTTTCTGTATTATCAATCGCTTTTAAGATTTCAGGGTTTTCAATACCATCACGAACTTTGGTATCAACCATAATGTAAAGGCTGTTTGTGCCACCAAGAGACTGATTTAAAAATCTGTCGTCTTGTTGCATTGGTAAGTCGCGAGAGAAGAAATTACGGCTATCGTTGTCTACCACAATACGGCTCGTGCCGATAGCAAGTAAGACGCCCATCGCAGCAATTGCAGTCATTAACATCATTCGTGGACGAACTGACAAAATGACATCACCAATACGGTTTGGAATCCAATCCCAAATTGCCAAGCCTTTACGTTTGACCTTCACGACCGAAGGCGGTGGCAGCATTGAGCGGAGTGCCGGAATAAAAGTCATCTCAATCACCAGCGTACTGATGATCCCAATTCCTGTAAAAATACCGAATGAACGAATCGTTGGAATGTTGAAAGTCAACAGAGAGAAGAATCCAGCTGCTGCAATACCACCAGCCAACACCATAACCGGACCAACACGAACCAAAGACTGCACTACAGCTTCGCTATTGGCAGCTTTAGGCTCCATCCCTTGAGCAATCAGGCGATCAAAATCTTCATAGTAGCGCTTGAGCAACTGCACGGCATGCCCTGCCGCGATGGCCAGAATCAGAATTGGCGTAGGCGAGTTAAAGATATCCATTGGCTGTTTGAACAAGCCCATCATGCCCATACCCCATGCCACAGCCAACAAAGCTGTAACGAGCGGCAGAATCAAACCTTGCTTGCTGCGGAATGCTTCAAAGTGCAATAAACCAATCACTAATACGGCAATCGGGAACAAGATATTGATACGCTTAGAGTAGTCTTCAGCTTTATCCAGATACACAGGATTGCCACCGACACTGATGGTCATATCTTTAGATTGTTCGCTTTCTACGATTTTATTAATCGGGCCCATCATTTTCTGGAAGCCCTCTGGACTTTCCTCAAGCTCAAGCAAAATCGCAGCAGTTTGTTGATCTTTAGATACCACTGAATTCATATAGGTTGGATTCAGTGCCAGCAGTTTTTTCAGGTGATCGATATCTTCTTGAGTGACTGAACTACTCGGCAATAGTTTCTTGGCATCGAACCCTTCTGCATTCGCCTCGATACCTTTTGCCTGACGTGCAGCCAGACTCATCATCGTGGAACGGACCACGCCCGGTGCATTATCAACTTCTTCTGTAATGCGTTTGACTTTCTCCAATACTTGCGGCTGATAAATATCACCCTGCTTCGGAGTAATACCAATCACGACCATATATTTGGAGCCGAATTTCTTTTCAATCAGCTTGGTCGAGGTGATGTAGGGATGCCCTTTAGGTGCAAGTGCATCTGGGTCAATAATAATTTTTACACCAGATGCCAGATATGCCAGAGCAAGTGTTAAGAGCATCACCAAAGTCAAGACAATACGGCGGTGGCTAAGAATCCAACGCGCGTATCTCTCCATCATTTGTTGAGTCTTATGAGGTGGTCTATTGGTTTCGAGAGTTGGTTTATTTTCATTGCCAACTGACTCATAGGCTTCACCCTTCTGAGCCAATGCTTGAAGATTGTCGACATCTTTTTTGAACTGGGCGAGCACCATCTTTTTTAGCAGTGCTGGCGGCAATACACCAAAAAAACTACCTGGTTCAGCTTCAAACACCCATTCAATCCATGTACCTTCCGGATGTGGTTTGAAACGGTAAGTACCTGTGTAGTGAAAGGGTCCCTCCACTACTTTAAACGCATACAATTCGTTCGGTACTAGATGTGTAATTTCACCTTTAAAGGACATTTCACGACCAATAAAGCTAAAACCAATCTCGTACTTACTGCCCACACGCGGAGTACTGTCTAGCAGTTCAGAATGTTTACACGACAATTGCCAACCTGCATCATTGGCTGGGTTTGCAAGGTAGTTGAAAACCTTGTCAATCTTGGCCGGTATGAGGAAAGCATGTTCTATGGTCACCATAGTGGTTCTACCTTCTTATATTTCTTATGCAGGAATTGGGTACATCTGATCAATTGTCTGGGCTACAGCTACGACATTCTCAGCGTACATAATTGATGAGTGGTCACCAGGCAAATCGACTTGTGTCAACGTGTCTTTGACTAGTTGATCCCAACCTAAGCTTTCCCCAAAATCCTCTGGCTCATCTTTGGCCTTAACCAAAAGGATTGGAAAATCTTCTGGGTCTGGGAAATAGGTCTGGAGTGCGATGCCATTCGCCAAATAGGTATCAAAGTAAAGTCGGAAATCTGATGGGTCTGCATCGAGAGGCAGAACATTAATGGCCTTAGCTTCTTTAAGTACATGATCAAACATTTGATCTGGACTCAACTCACGCAAATATTGCGCTGGAATCGTCAACTTTTTGCCATAAGGCGCAGCCAAATCACGGGCAAACCAAGACAAAAGCATGGCATCATCGGCATCTTCAGGTACATTTTCTGGAATTGGAGCACGGGTATCGATCATGACAATACCTGTGACCTGTTGTCCCATTTGACGCAACTGACGGCTAATCTCGTAGGCAATCGCCCCACCGAAACACCAACCACCGAGGAAATAAGGCCCTTGAGGCTGCATCTTTCGCATTTCAGCAATATAGAGCGTCGCCATTTCTTCAATCGCCACTTCCGCAGCATCTGCCTCAATCAGTCCAGGAGACTGAATAGCACGTAGGGTACGGTTCGGATTAAGATGACGCGAAAGTTCCATATAACAGAAGGTACTGCCACCAATTGGATGGAACAGCCACAACGGTTGCTCAGAGGTTCCACGGCGCAGCTCAATTACGATGGATGGTTTAATTTCTTTATTTTCACGAATGATCTCACCCAGACGCTCCACAGTGGAGTACTGTGCCAACAAAGCAACTGACAGTTCGGTACCGAAAACCTTTTTAAGATGGTTAACAAGCTTCACAGCTAATAGTGAATGCCCACCTAGTTCTAAGAAATCATCATGTATACCAACTCGCTTGACCGACAAGATCTGTTCAAAGGTAGTACACAGCTCGATTTCGATCGGATCACGCGGTGCAACATAATCATTGCTCTGCTCAAAGATCGGCTCAGGAAATGCCTTACGATCCAACTTCTTGTTGGCCGTCATTGGAAACTCATCCAATCGGATAAACGCACTTGGCACCATATAAGCTGGAAGATGGATTTGCAGGGTCTTTTTTAAACCAGCAATATCAAGCTCTTGTCCAGTTACATATGCCACCAGTTTCTGGTCGTTGTCACCTGTAGTTTTAACCAGCACTACTGCATCTGTGATACCGTCGATCTGTTTGAGGACATTCTCGATTTCACCTAGTTCGATACGGAACCCACGAATCTTGACCTGAAAATCCAGACGTCCGTGATGAGTCAGACGTCCATCTGTACGCAGGCAGACTTTATCCCCTGTACGGTAGAGTCGACCGGCATTTGGTAGAGATGGCAATGTTCTAAATTGTGCATCTGTCAGTTCAGGGCGTTGCCAGTAATCAACTGCCAGACCATCACCGCCAATCCAAAGCTCACCCATAACGCCTGGTGGAACTAAACGCTGCTGCTCATCAAGGACATAAAGCTGAGTGTTCGCCAGTGGTTCACCTAAATCAATATACTTTGCATCAGTGATACGAGCCGCACTAGACCACACTGTAGTTTCGGTCGGGCCATAGACATTCCATAAGCAACCGACTTTACCCAGCAGTTTTTCTGCCAGAATAGTATCTAACGCTTCGCCTCCACAGAGTGCTGTCAATCCCGCATTGCCGCTCCACTCGCTGTCTAAGAGCATTTTCCAAGAAGCCGGTGTTGCCTGCAGAATATTGATAGACTTGGCATTTAGATAATCCACCAATTGATTGCCATCTTGTGATACCTCACGTGGGCAAACATGCACCACACCGCCGTACATCAGCGGAATGAGTAATTCAAGAATTGAAATATCAAATGCATACGTGGTGATTGCTAACAACTGAGTTTCAGTCGTTACTTGCAATCTATCATTCATAGATAGCAAGAAATTGATAATTGAAGGATGCCCAATACGGACACCTTTAGGCTTACCTGTCGAGCCTGATGTGTACATCACATAAGCTATGTCACCAAAGGCAAGCGTCTCGCGCACTTGTTCAAGTGCCACAACACCAGCTTGATTGATATCTAAGCGAGGCACAGAAACGTTAAGACCATCCATTAACTCGGTTTGAGTCAAGATGACTTTAGGTTCAGCGTCTTCAATAATGTTCTGTAGACGTTCAGTTGGGAAATTAGGATCTAGCGGTACATAAGCTGCACCTGCCGCCCAGATTCCAAGGATTGCTGCTGGCAATAACGCCGTGCGGTCTAACATCAGACCTACACGATCACCGCGTGTAATGCCGTGTGCACGCAAATATTCAGCAATACCAGCAATATGTTGACCTAAGTCACGATAGCTAATCGTATGATCGTTTGAGGTTAAAGCATGATTTTCACCACGCTCTTCAATCTGCTTTAGAATCATTCCAAGTAGATCATGCTGAGCATAATCAGTCACCTTTCCACGGAGGGCCTCAAACTGAATGCCATCTTTATAATCAGGTGCGATATCTAACTCAACGATCTTACGTTCAGGGTGAGCCACCATCTCTGATAGTACAGCTTGCAGCAGTTGCACCATATTCTCGGCAGACTGCGCAGAAAATAGATCAGTGTTGTATTTCAATACACCAACGAGTTCACCTTGATATTCACCGCCCATTTCCAGTGTAATATCCAACTGTCCTTCTTGCTGGCGAACCGGAAAACTTCCTAACGTCAAATCTTGTCCAACCAAAGTGGCCGGAGTCTGGATTGGTAGGAGTAGTTCTTTAAACTCATCCATACCACCCAGACGTTCCCAGAACATTCCTATCTGAGCCAATGGATTAATACTGCCATCACGCTTTGGTGAGACAGCTTCAACTACTCTAGAAAAGGCAATTTTTTGATGTTTAAGGCTTTGTCTTAATTGTTCCTGAACCTGCTGGGTAAATTGACGTAAAGTCTGGTCAGCATCGATGTCCATGTGAATAGCAATCGTGTTGACAAACTGACCCAATGCATTACGTAAAGAACGTTCAAGTCGACCTGCTACGGGCGTAGCAATGACTAGATTATTTTCATTAGATAGTTTGTGTAGTAGAACATAAAAGCCAGAGAGCACAAGTCCGAATAATGTGATCTCATAATCTTTTGCTAGGTTTACAAGGCCAGATGACACTGACTCAGGCACACGGAAAACCAGTGAACTGCCTTTATGTTGCTGTACGGCTGGACGAGGATAGTCAAGCGGAATGCTATGCACATGTGGTGCATGCTTCAGTGCATTTTTCCAGAAAATTAAGCTCTCATCAGTATCATCAATCACGCTGCTCTGCTGCTTATCGGCATACTGTGCAAACTCGATTCCGTTCACTGCATCCGACTCTGCCACGATTCCAAAACGTTTGCTAACGTCTCTCAGCAATAGACCAATTGACCAAAAATCCATGAGCGCATGATGAATCACAAATGCGATCACATAATGATTTTGACCGCGTTCATAACAATGAATACGCCACAACGGTGGCTGAGTCAGGTCAAACGGCTGCTTGGTGTCCTGTTCAACCAATTGCGTCAAATCAGAAGCTTCAATATGACGAGCATCAGAAAAGATGATATTCGGATACACGCGATCCCAGATCAGTTGCTCAATCCCCTGATCATTGGCTGGCATACTTACACGTAGTAGCGGATAATCATGCATTACCGCTTCTAGTATCTCTATTGGCTTGTTACCCAACGACTGGTTGACCTTCACATCAAAGGCCACCACCATATTGTAAGCACTGCAAGTTGGCTCAAGACGCTGGATATACCAAATACCAAGCTGCTCTGCAGAAATCGCATGACGAGACAGAACTTCCGGTTCTAGTCGTGCAAGGTTGTTCATGAAGCAACTCCCTGCTGCAACTCAGAAACAAGATATTCAGCCAACGCATTGATTGTTGGGTAATCCCATAATAGTGTTGGCTCAAGTTCTAATTTCGTCAGATCTTCTAAATCCCCAGACACAGACAAAGCAACAATCGAATCAAGACCATAACTGGTAAATTTTTGATCTGGATCAATCGTCTCAGGCTCTACGCGCATCTCTTTAGCGACTAGCGTACGAATGATTGCGCTCCAGTAAGCTTTATCTTTATTCATGGGGTAATCTCCTTTTTAACCGGTTTGGCATCACGCGGTGCCAGTGCAAAATCGATGACAGATAACATGTGATTGGTTGAAATTCGGTCCAGCAGATCTGCCAATGTGCTTTCACGTAGTGACGTCATAGGAGGAGCTGTCTGCCCTTCAGCAGCATTTAAGAAAATGATCAGCCATGCACCATCCTGTAAAGCAGGCCTTAAACCATGGCGGTTAAAAACCCAGAAACCCAACACAGCAATACGAGCGAATAACTCGGCGTAGTCACGGGCGAGACTGAAGCGCATCGTTTCAAACTCCTTGCTTTGCTCAGAATTTGAAAAGTAGTCCTGAATTTTTTGATCCAACGAATGCTGCTCAACCAGAAGCTGGTTTGCTCGCTCATGTAGCGTAGCTAGCGTCTCAGCAGACAACCCAACTGTGACATTAGAGTCGTTGAGCATTTCGATGATTGTTTCGAGTGACTCCATCACCAAGTCACCATCTCGGTTGAAAATCTCAAGCTCACGGAAATCAATAGCACCTGTCTCTACCTGTAAGTCATATAACTGGCGATAGCGTGCTTTCGCTTCAGCTTGATTGAGATGGTCGGCTTTTTTGCTGCGCCCTTTATTGGCAGATTTGAGCTGAAAACTCAGACTGTCTAGGCAGACGGTGCTACTACCGTCAAACACACTGACAATCAGATGGTCCCTGAATGCTTTCTGAAACATTCCATCTGCATATGCATTTCTTAAGAAAAAACGTGACCCAAGCACTGAGGATGTGATTTTGGCAAGCGACTCTACATATTCAGGCACCAGTACCTTGACGATTGGTGACCATGTACTGAATTGATTGATACAAACGTGTAACCCTCGCGCACCAACAAGTGATAACACCTCCGCTGCTAAAAGGTAGGCATAAGCTGTAGCGAGTTGCTCACGTACCAACGGTATGCTTATTACTTTTTTGTTATATAACTCGCGTTCAATCGCAAACTCGGTTGCGATGCGTAGCATCGTATCGCCGGCACCTAGAGAGAAACTACTGCAATATGCACGTGTTACCTGTAGAGTTTTGAGTCCAAGTTCTAACCCCTGGCCTTCTTCACCGATTAGGGCATCTTTATGAATTTCAGCGTTATTAAAACCAATACCGCTGATATCTAAACCACGCATGCCCACTGTTGGCAGGCGGTTCAGGCTATACGTACCTTTAGAAGCCATATGACGCTTATCGAGCCAGAATGCACTCAGGCTACGGGGTCCACGATCATTTGACGTTTTAGCGATTAGACTTAAAGAGTCACCTAGAGTGGCGCGATTGATCGACCATTTCTCGCCATTTAAGACGTACTTACTGTCGGAAGGTTGCGCAGTCACTTCACTAGATAACAGGTCAGCACCATGCGCTTTCTCACTATAAGCCAGCGCTGGAGCAGCACCACTTAAAATTCGGTTAGCGATGTTTTGGCATTGGCTCTCATTACCACCGATCCATACGATCACAGACCAAGCATTCGTGCTATAGGTCGAATTGATGGTCAGATCGCGTCGTGCCAACACGCGATGCAGATATAACAACTCTTCACCAATTTCCATACGGCCTCCAAGCTCTGAAGGCACATAGAAACGGTTCATACCCACCGCATTCAGAAAATCAACAGCTCGCTGTGGATATTGCTCTTTCTCATCACGCTCGATAGCAGCGGACCAAGAAAAATCATTATTGGTATCATGTACGGAGCCTAAAATTTGCTCCAGACGAGCAGCAGATTGAAACTGCCGCAAATTGGACGTAAGTGACATGGATTTTCACTCAAAGATTTAAAAGATAAGGGTTAAAACAAAGCACTTTTCAGACGATTAAAAATCAGCGTGCGTACTTCACGTTCCTTGATCATTGAGTTGAGTAGATTGGAGCTATAACGAATCAGCTGCCCCCGCTGCTCACGATCACGGATGACGTCTAAGCCGTTCTTGACATAGTTTCGAGCAATCACCGTTCTACGGTTTGGATGGGTTAAACAGACCAGTTGACCGCGTTCGATCTGCTCTTTAATTTTTCTTCTTCTAATTTTGCCGCTAGTGGTCTTATTTATTCGGCCTTGGTGCAGTAAATAGACACCGTCTACAGGCAAGCCAATATCAGCCGCCACTTGTTCTTTAACTTGAGTTCTGATGGTTTCAAAATTAAGTGTCTTATCTAAGGACTTTTTCTTAATCTCAAGTACAACCGTAACCCCTTCAGAATCAGCAAAGTTCACTGCCGCAACACAACCTTTACGAACAGCAGGATGTGCCATTTCAACAGAGCATTCGATATCTTGCGGATAATAGTTTTTGCCACGAATGATAATCACATCCTTAAGGCGGCCGGTTATATAAAGGTCTCCGTTTTTGATAAAGCCCATATCACCCGTTCTTAAGTAGTGTACTTGGCCAGGTTGTCCCGCCTCATCAAGGATCGTTGCTTCAAAGGTTTCCTGATTAACTTCCGGCTTTTGCCAGTAACCCGCAGTGACACTCTCACCTGCTAGCCAGATTTCACCGACTTCATGAGCCGCTACCTCTTTACGGGTATGAGGATTAACGATACGACAATCAATATGTTTCGAGATCTTGCCACAACTCACTACTTGCACGGCTGTCTGATCTTGGCTGGTCTGTACCAAATGGGCATTTAACTTGTCACGATCAAGTGAAATTGCATTGAGAGGGCCAGTTACGCCACTGACTAAGAGCGTCACTTCTGCCAAGCCATAACATGGCAAGAAAGTATCAAGTCGGAGCTTCGATTGTGTATTGAACTTCTCCATGAAGCGTTGCATGACATGAGCTTTGATTGGCTCGGCACCATTAAACAGCACACGCACACGGCTTAGATCAAGCGCTGCAGCCTGCTCATCAGTGATGCGATGTAGGCACAATTCATAGGCAAAGTTTGGTCCACCACTAATCGTGACGCCTTTTTCACTAATAAATTGTAGCCATTTAAGAGGTTTTCGAATGAAGTCCAGAGGCGACATGACATAACAAGTCAGACCCACATATACAGTTTGCAAAACCGAGCCGATCAACCCCATATCGTGGTAAACAGGCAGCCACGTCAGGCCAACATCTTCTGGTTGTGTACCAAAAGCTTCAGCAATCATGACTTCATTGGCCATAATATTTTTATGAGTGACAATTACGCCTTTAGGCCAGCCTGTTGAGCCTGAAGTATATTGAAGGAAGCAGATATCTTTTTCAGTAATAAGCGGAAAATCCTTTTCCACCAAGTCACGCTGCAATTCAGCATCAACAGCATGTAATATCAAATTTTCATTTTGAGCTTTTAGTGTGATAAGACCTGCGAGCTCAAGAATCTTTTTTGTTGTGAGTACAATCTTAGGCTCACAGTCATTCATAATATTCAAAATATTAGAAAAACCATTACGGTTAAACGGTAAGCTGACTGGTACTGCAATAATTTTAGCTTTCAGACAGGCAAAGAACGATACGATAAAGTCCAACCCAGGTTCGAACAGCAATACGGCACGGTCACCACTGTCTACAAGATTCATTAATATTTGGGCTTGATGTTGAACTCGCTCATTCAAATCTGCATATGTCAGAGACTGAATACCACCAGACTGGCGTCCCAAATACTCAAAAGCGATCTTATTTCCATTTAATTTTGCGTGGGATTCCAAAGTTGCAATGATATTATCCGTACACATTACAGCCATAACTTACTCCGATTAATTATAATTAACCTTTAAAATCTGCCAATTCAGAAACGACATTTCTTGCTAGGTTTCTTAATAAAGAATAAATATACTTTTTATTTAAAATATAAATTCACATTATATTTTATGTATGAGTATTAATTATTACACCTGTAAGTGTTTACAGGTTAGTGGTCTCTTATCGAAAATTAAGAAGCTAAATCCTTTATATGAATCATTTTTTGTTCAGTTATATATTTTTAATTTCTTATCATTATTTTAAATTAATGCCTCATCTATTCCTAATTTAGATACGCATAAGCCAAGATTTTGAAGGTTTTTTACTCTTAAACAGTTTCTTTCTTATTATTTTTAACTCTAGATTAAATAATTTCAAAAACTTTATAAAAATAATATAAATTAAAAATCAAATTATTATATTTATATAGGCCTATATAAAATATAAACATTTAATAATATAGCTTATAAATAAGTAAATAGATATTTTATTTTAATATTAAAAATCAATTTATTATATTTCCTTAAATTTAAAACATTTGATTAACTTAAATCAATCATATAAATCTTAAAATTATTTATTTTTTAATTTTAATATTAAAGTCCTGTGTTATTTATAATCTCTACAAAAGCCCTAGCATTACAGCTCGAATAGCTGCTGAAATTTTATTATTTACATTTAACTTTTGCATGGAATTACTGAGATGGAAATTTACGGTTCTTTCAGTTACTCCAAGAATCTGAGCTATTTCTGCTGACGTTTTGCCTTCGGCAGTCCAACGTAGCGCCTCTTTTTCCCTGTTCGTTAAATAAAGATTGAATTTAGCAAACTCTACATCATTTACTATTTTAGCAATGCTGGAATGCACTGTTTGAGTCAACCAGTACATATTCGTATATTGTGCTTTTTGCTCTTTTTCTGATAACTGGTCATTGGATCTTGCCAGTGTTAGCATTCCTCGGGTCCCAATAAAATCACGGCTTGACTGAGCCCAACCGACATTTAAACCATAAGAACGCGCCTCCTCCCAAAAATCTTTTTCTGCCTGTGTCTTTGCAGATTGACTCGACCAAACAAGAGGTTGAAGTGATACCATACAATGCTGCACAGTTGGATCTATCTTCACATATTGCCGTTCCACATAACGTTTCTGCCATGCTTCTGGATAATTATTCAACATAATTGTTTTTGGTTCAGCAATAGATAAGGGTGATTGCATACCATAAGCGCAATAGTCAAATCCGAGCCTTGATGCGGTAGATTTAACGATCTCAAACAACTGGTATTCATTTTTTACCACCAAAAATGCTGATAATAAATCCTCTTGCCAACTTTCCATTTGCTCTCATTAGACTCCATTCACAGACTATTTTTTATTCGGTTGCATATTGTGAATCCAAGCAATCAAATTGAAGTGCAGGTCTAATCTTTTACCGTAATTTCCATAAAGTCCTTCAAAAAACTAAAAGATTCTGAAGTTGCTAAATATATTTTCGGCGCCTACTCTTCTATTAGAGCTCTCAATAAAAGATTTTGAATTCATCATCCAATTAACAACACTTTTAAGCCCGGAATGGTTGCAAATTATTCAGATAAACTAGATGTCTGAAAGCTTTCAAGGTTGTTATATTTCATGCGCAGATTATGCTTTAAAAATTAAAATTTACACGATGCATTTTATTCCAAAATATATATTTTTTTAATTTATAAAGAGGTCGACTACTTAATTTTTATAGTATGCTTTTATTAATTTAATTAAATAATATTGTCTATCAATTATTCGATATCTCCAATTTTCTTAGTTTTTATATATAAAAACTAAAAATAATTATAATACTTTAAAAACCAATCAATTAAAGTAAAAATCCCTATACTTGTAATTAGTATTTAAGTAGTAACAATATTGACTATGTAATAAGCTCCATCGAAGGAGTCTCTTTAAAAAAAAATAACTTTTTACCCGAAAATCTCTCTAATAAGAAGAGCTTAAAGATGTGCTAACAAATTACAGTTAACCTGTTAAATATAACAGTATTTTATTGGCAAAAATTTATGTTATTTATTCATTAAATCTTAATTTAGGGTACTTAAGCAGGTAGCATGGTTAGCATACCCCCTCATTTCTCTATCTCAACAGATGGTTTTATTCGAATGAATGAAAACCAACTCATGAGTTATCCTCTCCAACACATCATCTCTATCGTTGAATCTAGACATACTGAAGCGTCTCAAATTTTCTATTATGGTTTTACTGAATGGGCAACTTCACAAACTCCAGCTTTAAGTACCGGATGGGATTGGGAACTCATTGAGAATAATGGCATCACTACCGTAAAACGAGTGGGGTTACCTCGAAGCAATATCATGATTGTTGATGTATCTGGTATGGATATCGGATTTGATATTAATGAAACATTACTCGAGAAAAAAATAGATACTTTGTTCTGGGAACCGTTTATTTATGCCCAAATCAATACGTCATTAACCAAGTCTTCATTAAGTCAAACCTTCTCTTAGAAACCTGTAAATTCTTACAGTTACCGCCTTTCCAGCTGTTCAGTAAAGTCACTTGAAAAATAAGTGGAAGCACTTGTAATGAATATTATTGCTGGATTTCAAAACAATTTTTCAGAAGGCCTATATACCAAATTTAAAAGTTACCGCTACAGGGTATTTGTTGAATATTTGGGTTGGGAGTTGAACTGTCCAAACAATGAAGAACTAGATCAATTTGATAAAATCGATACAGCTTATGTCGTGGCTCAAGACAGAGAATCCAATATCATTGGTTGTGCCAGATTACTACCCACCACACAACCCTATTTACTCGGGGAAATATTTCCCCAACTTCTCAATGGAATGCCTATTCCCTGCTCACCAGAAATTTGGGAATTATCAAGGTTTTCAGCCGTAGATTTTTCAAATCCGCCTTCCTCTACCAGTCAGGCTGTGTCATCACCTGTCTCAATTGCAATTCTGCAAGAAGCAATCAACTTTGCAAGAGAACAAGGCGCAAAACAACTCATTACGACTTCTCCTCTTGGAGTAGAACGTTTATTACGTGCTGCGGGTTTTCGTGCCCATCGTGCAGGTCCACCAATGACGATTGATGGATATTCGATGTTTGCATGCTTGATTGATATCTAATTTCTTATATAGGACTCATGCCTATCTTTGGGGCATGAGTCCTAATTTTTACATAGCAATCTATACATATGACCGAGCAAGATGAGTGCATATCAATCAATCTTGGTTTTTAGATTTAAGTTTGCTTTCTTATAATAAGTCTCATCCTTTTTATAGCTCCAATCACGCGGCATAAATGATGTCGATATAATCGCAACTACAGCCATACTTCCGATATAAAACATAATTAAATATGGATTGCCTTGCCCAATACTGAGCAGTTTAGTGGCAATCATAGGGGCTAAACCACCACCTAGTACACCTGCCAACTGTACCGAAATCGAAATACCGCTATAACGAATTTCAGCAGGAAATTGACGCGCAAAAAGCTGAGCTTGTGGCGCATACATAATCGGGAACACCACACCAATTGCCAAAACAATTGCCGTCCAGACCAGTACTGGATCTTTGGTATTGAGCATGCTAAAAAATGGATAAGAATAAAGTGCCAATACACATAGACCAAACATAAACATATTGCGTTGACCGACTTTATCGGACAAATGTCCGCATAACGGCGTCATAAATAAAATCACGGCTGCACCGCAAATAGTGGCAAACAAAATGTCTTGTCGTGGAATACCTAATTGTGTGGTGGTGTAAGCTAGCGTAAAGGTTGAAGCAATATAGAACCATGCATTTTCGGCAGCGCGAGCCAAAATAATGGTGATAAGTTGTTTTGGATGGTTTTTAAAAACTTGAAAAGCCGGAACTTTGACTTCTTCGGACTGTTGTTTTACTTTTTCAAAGTCTGGTGACTCAGGCACTTTTACACGAATATACCAACCCACTGCCAGTAAAATAATGCTGGCAAGAAATGGTAAACGCCAGCCCCAGCTAAACAATGCTTGCTCAGGTAATAACGACACCAGTCCTAGTGCGATTGAGGCGAGCATTAAGCCCCCACCGGTACTGGCTTGAGGCAAACTTCCCCAAAACCCTTTACCACCTTCGGGTGCATGTTCTACTGCCATAAGCACAGCACCGCCCCACTCACCGCCCATGGCCATACCTTGAATAAATCGCAAGATCACCAAGCCAATTGCAGCCCAATATCCAATTGATTCGTAAGTCGGTAAGAGGCCAATCAGTACGGTTGGAATCCCCATGAGCATCAGCGTTAGCAACAACATTGACTTACGGCCAATCTTGTCACCGAAATGGCCAAAGACTAACCCCCCTAAAGGCCGCCCAATAAACCCAACAGCATAGGTTGCAAATGCTGCAAGCACACCTGTAAGTGGGTCCAGATTTGGGAAAAATAATTTGTTAAAAATGAGCGCTGCTGCTGCACCATAAACAAAAAAGTCATACCACTCAATCGTGGTGCCGACCATGCTAGAGATGCCTGCTAATCGATGTGACGACTTTTTAGGATGTGAACCGTTTCCATGTATTGTTTGCATCGTAATGTCCTTTTTAGATTTTCTTTTTTTGTCTTTTTATGCTTATGATCTGTCCTGACCATAAGCATGTTCAGGTCTCGCTTGATCTCCTTAAGCTTTTTATGTGTTTGAAAAATGGTTTAGCTTAGTTTTTCTAAAATTTGTTCCAGCTCAGTATTACGTTCTTGCCACCGTGGTTGTTTATCTTTATCAACAATGAGCGCACGAACGCCTTCAATAAAGTCACCATGCTCAAACCAGATATCCTGTAAATCACGCTCAAGTTGCATACACTGCTGTAGTGAAAGTCCACGGCCTAAATGTTGCAGTTTCAAGCTGGTTTGTTTGGCAATAAATGAACGCTGCTGCAAAATACTAAGCATTTTACTCGCCCAAGTCTTTAAGCTTTCATCTTGTTCATTTTCAAGACTTTGCTCGATCTCATCTAAATGCTGATATCCGAAGTGTTTACGGATACCTTCTGCCAACTGTTTGAGTTCACTTTCAGCAGGACGAGTAATAAATCGGGTAATGATGTGTTCAATTCCCTCTTTGCTTAAACTTGGCGCTTCAACGAGAGCGTCTTGCAACGCTTGTAACTGATCGCTTGGCACATGGTAGTCAATTAAGTCGAGATAGAGCGCATCACTACTGCTGATCTGCTCACCCGTAATTGCCATATAAACGCCAATATCATCAAGGCGAGACAGGAAATGAGTTGCGCCAACGTCCGGGAAAAAACCAATCGCTGTTTCAGGCATGGCAAATCTGGACTTTTCACTGCTTACCACAATGTGACACGCCTGAGCCAAGCCAAAACCACCGCCTAATACATAGCCATCAAGCACAACGATGATTGGCTTTTCATATTCGCGCAGTGTATTGAGCATTTTATATTCGGCACTAAAGTAGCCTTTGTAATCGGCTGTGCCATTTTTATAACTGTCGTAGAGATAGCGAATATCGCCACCTGCACAGAAGGCTTTTGGGCTATTTGATTTGATTAAGATCGCCTGAACAGCAGCATCATTTCGCCACAACTCCAATTGGGCGCCAATTCCTTCAATCATATCTAGCGACAATGCATTGAGATGAGTCACACGATCTAAGGTGATCACGCCAAGCTTACCTTGTCGCTCAATCATTAAGTGATTTTCTGTATTCATTTTATTGATCTCTTACTGATTTTTAAAATTTGCCTGCCGTTTTTCAACAAATGCCTGCATGCCTTCTTTTTGGTCCGCAGTTGCAAAAATGGAGTGGAACATGCGGCGTTCAAAACGTAAACCTTCGGTGAGATTCACCTCAAAAGCTCGATTAATGGTTTCTTTGAGCATTATGTTTGCAGTTAAAGACCGTGCTGCGATTTTTTCAGCGGCTTGCAAGGTTTGTTCAAGTAATTCTTCTTTACTAAACACACGTGCAACCAAACCACTTTGTTCTGCCTCTACTGCGCCCATTTGACGAGCGGTAAGGCACATTTCCATTGCTTTAGCTTTACCAATGGCATGGGTTAATCGTTGTGTCCCACCAATACCCGGAATTACCCCTAAAGTGACTTCGGGTAAACCAAACTTGGCGTTATCAGCACAATAAATAAAGTCACACATGAGTGCTAATTCACAGCCACCACCCAATGCATAGCCACTCACCGCAGCAATTAAAGGTTTACGGCGCTGTGCAATACGGTCTGCAAGATGAAAAAAGTCATCTAAATAAATATCGGGAAATGCCAAATCGGCCATTTCTTTAATGTCGGCCCCTGCGGCAAAAGCTTTTTCTGAGCCGGCTAATACGATGCAGCCAATTTCGCGATCTTTTTCGAGTTGATCTAATGCCTGATTAATTTCGCTAATTAATTCACTATTTAAAGCATTGAGCGCTTGAGGGCGATTTAATGTAATCAATCCAACCCCATTACGCTTTTCTAATAAAATACTTTGCCACTGCATTATTTATTCCTTGTTCTGGTTTTATAGACTACGTGCGATGACTAAACGTTGGATATCACTTGTGCCTTCGTAAATTTGACAAATACGCGCATCACGATAAATACGCTCAATTGGGAAGTCTCTGAGATAGCCATAGCCACCAAACACTTGTAGGGCACTTGAGCACACACGCTCAGTCATTTCTGAAGCAAATAACTTGGCCATTGAAGCTTCGTTGAGACATGGTTGACCTGCTTCTTTTAAACGTGCGGCGTAGTGAACCAATTGTCTCGCTGCTTCAATTTCAGTTGCCATGCTAGCAAGGCGAAAAGCGATGGTTTGATGTTCAAAAATTGGTTTTCCAAAAGTAATACGTTCTTTTGCATAACGAGTTGCTTCTTCGAGCGCCGCACGTGCTAGACCGACTGCTTGTGCAGCAATACCAATACGTCCACCTTCTAAATTGGCGAGAGCAATTTTCAGGCCTTCACCTTCTTTACCCAGCATGAGACTTTTATGGATGCGTACATCTGTCAGAGCAATCTGACACGTATCTGAAGCATGCAGACCCAGTTTTTCTTCAACGCGAATCACTTCATAACCCGGTGTCTCGCGTGGGACTAAAAATGCACTAATCCCCTTTTTTCCTGCGCTCGGATCGGTCACAGCAAATACGATAATGACGCCAGCATTATTACCCGAGGTAATAAACTGCTTGGCACCATTTAAAATGTAATCGTCACCATCTTTTACCGCACGGGTTTTGATGGCTGCTGCATCTGAGCCAGTATGCGGTTCGGTTAAGGCAAAAGCTCCAATCATTTCACCTTGTGCCAAAGGTTTTAAAAAGCGCTCTTTTTGCTCGTCAGTCCCAAATTTTAAAATAGGCACACAACCAACCGAGTTATGTACACTCATAATGGTCGAGGTTGCACCATCCGCTGCTGCAACTTCCTCGAGTGCCAGTACATAGGCTAAGTTACCCGTGTCTGAACCACCCCATTCCTCTGAAACAAGCATTCCCATAAAACCGAGTTGTCCCATTTGAGTCAGAGTTTCTTTTGGAAAAGTTCCATCTCGATCCCAATCACTGGCATTAGGCTTGATTTGTTCTTGGGCGAAACTTTTCGCCATATCACGAATGAGTAATTGTTCTTCGGTAAATTGCATTATTATTTCCTTTACCCTGCTTTAGCTTGTTGTTTAGCAATTTCTTGATTACGCAATAAAAAGCGCTGAATTTTGCCACTTGGAGTTTTAGGTAATTCACTCACAAATTCAACTAATCGTGGGTAAGCATGAGCAGAAAGTCGTCTTTTAACAAACTGACTGAGTTCTTCAGCAAGCGCATCTGAAGGTTGTATGCCCGCAGCTAAAATTACAAAAGCCTTAACCACTTCGGTGCGATCCGGATCAGGCACGCCTATTACTGCGGCTTCAATCACAGCGTCGTGTTCAAGTAGTGCGCTTTCCACATCAAAAGGTCCAATACGGTAACCCGATGTGGTGATCACATCATCACTACGGCCGACAAAGCTCATACTGCCATCGGCATGTAGCTCGGCAGTATCACCCGTTAAGTAGTAATGACCGATGAAAGGTGATTTACGACTTTCTTTATAGCCACCAAACCACATCATTGGAGACTGGCTAATGTCGACTGCTAAAATTCCCGGTGTGTCTGGCGGAAGTTCTTCACCTTGTTCATTAACAATCGCAACACGATAGCCCGGACTTGGAAAACCTGCTGAACCAGCATGAATTTCATGTTTTAAACCATGATGATTACACACCACCATGCCTACTTCAGTTTGCCCGTAGTGGTCATAAATTGGAGCATCAAGGACTTGTTTAAACCAACGAATTACTTCCGGATTTAGCGGCTCTCCTGCACTACTCACCACACGGAATTGTCCTTTTAACGGTGCCATTTGTGCTGGGTCAGCTGCCATCATCATGCGGTAAGCGGTTGGTGCACCTGCCAAGTTGTTAACCTTATAATCTTTCACAATTTGGCATAGGCTATCGGTGCTAAAACCGCCTTCATAGAACAAAGTGGCATGGCCTAAAAATAACGGCCCAGTAATCGCATAGTACAACCCATACGCCCAACCCGGATCTGCAATATTCCAGAATGAATCCTCTTCGGTTAAACCAATGGCATCTTGCATATATCGACCAAAAGCAATCAATGCTTTTAGTGGCACTTCCAATGGTTTCGCTGGTCCTGTAGTGCCAGACGTAAACATAAGCAAGAAAGGATCTTGGATGCTACGCATCACCAGATCACATTGATCGGACTGCTGCTTCACTTCACTCCAGAAATTAAAATCACCTGCTTTAAGCGGAGTACCTTGAGCATCGGCCACTGTCATAATTGCAGGACACTTTTCAATTTCGTCGAGCTTGCTACGGTTGCCCATATCGGTCACCACCAGCTTACTTTGAGCAAGTTGAATACGGTGCTCAATCGCTTTGGGACCAAAGGCAGTAAATAGGGGTTGATACACCGCACCAATTCGCCAAGCTGCCAAAATGGTCACAATCAGTTCAGGTGTTCTTGGCAATAAGCCTGAAATACGGTCTCCCGCTTTCACACCTTGTGATTTTAAAAAGTTAGCAAACTGACTCGACCATTCTTTTAGTTCACGGAAGGTATATTGTTCTTTGCGACCGTCTTTTCCTTGCCAGTACAGTGCGATTTTGTCGCCATTTGCATGTCTATCACAACATTCATAACATGCGTTCAATGCATCGAGTGAACCTGACAACATCTGTTTAGCAGTGCTTTCCAAATCGAAAGCCTGTACAGCATTTTGATAATCCATCATATCTTTTCCCTCAGTCCGGATTTGTTGTTATTCACGACAGGGTTTGATTTATTCGTTTAAAGCCATCCTTTGGCTTTACCGTTATGTCTCTTGTGGTAGGTATTGTTGAATAATGCTCGAGAAATCGAGATGAGCATTACCACGCATACACATTTGCTGATAAAGCTGTTGTACCATGCCACCTAATAAAACCGGCTGTTTCACTTGGCCTGCGGCTTCTACAGCGAGTCCTAAATCTTTTAACATTAGCTGTGTCGCAAACCCATCTTGATAGCCTCGAGATGCGGGCGCATTTTCATTAATATGTGGCCATGGGTTACATACATCCGAACTCCAGCAACGGCCACTTGAAGTATTAATTACACCTGCCAATGCTTGTGGGTCGATGCCTAGCTTCACCCCCAGCGCCATGCCTTCGGCCACCGCAGCCATTGAAATTCCTAAAATCAGGTTATTGCAAATTTTGGCAATTTGACCTGCACCCACATCACCACAGTGAACAATATTTTTGCCCATGTGGCTGAGCACAGGTTTCACCTCATTAAAGGTTTGCTCATCGGCACCGACCATGAAGGTTAAGGTTCCTGCTTGAGCACCAATGGTTCCACCAGAAACTGGTGCATCACAAATTTTAATATTTTTGCTACGTGCAACAGCAGCAATGTCTTTAATGGTTTGCGGGTCAATGGTGCTGCTATCAATGCATAAGCTACCTGCTTTTAGCACTTCCAAGACACCATTTTCGCCCAAGTAAACCTCTTTAACATGCTTCGCCGCAGGCAACATGGTAATGACTACATCTGCTTGTTTAGCTGCGTCCTGTGGGCTGTCGCAAACCACCCCCCCTGCCTCGGCGAAGTGCTGAATCGCGACTTCACTGAGGTCGTAACCATAAACTTTGAGTCCGGCTTTTAGTAGGTTTTGGGCCATTCTGCCGCCCATATTGCCTAGACCGATAAAGGCGATATTCATCCGTGATCCCCTTAACGTAAACTAATGGTTGTATTTACACCGCCAACTTCATGGCTATCTTCAAACCAGCGACTGGTAATCGTTTTGGTTTGGGTATAGAACTGCACAGCCTGTTTACCGTATGGTCCTAAATCACCTAGTTTTGAGCCTCTTGAACCGGTAAAACTAAAGAACGGCACTGGTACAGGAATTGGAATATTGATACCGACTTGACCAATATCAATAAGGTTTTGGAAAGTACGTGCAATGGCACCGCTTTGTGTGAATAGACCTACACCGTTACCAAATGGGTTGGCATTGATCAAAGCAATCGCTTCATCGAGTGTATCTACACAAATAATTGAAAGTACCGGGCCAAAGATTTCTTCTTTATAAATGCGCATGTCGGTATTTACGCCACTAAAAATCGTGGCACCCACAAAGTTACCTGACTCATAACCTTGTACTTGAACATTGCGACCATCGAGTAGTAACTCTGCACCTTGCTCAACACCGCTATTAATCAAGTCAATTACACGCGCTTTGGCACGTTTTGAAATCACTGGACCAATGTCAGTATTTGGTTCATGGCCTGCATTTACTTTTAGAGTTTTGGCTTTTTCAACTAACTCTTGAATCCACTGTTTACTGTCACCAACCATCACTGCAACCGACAATGCCATACAGCGTTGCCCAGCAGCACCAAACGCTGCACCTACTAAAGCATTTAAAGTTTGTTCTTTATTGGCATCCGGCATCACAACCACATGGTTTTTTGCACCCATCATGGCTTGCACACGTTTGCCATGCTGCCCTGCAAGGTTATAAACATGTGTTCCAACCGCTGTTGATCCTACAAATGAAATTGCTTTAATGTCT
Source organism: Acinetobacter sp. UC24323 (assembly GCF_024151445.1). Classification (NCBI taxonomy): domain Bacteria; kingdom Pseudomonadati; phylum Pseudomonadota; class Gammaproteobacteria; order Moraxellales; family Moraxellaceae; genus Acinetobacter; species Acinetobacter sp. UC24323. Next base: position 70,134 of record NZ_JAHIBY010000014.1, read on the forward strand.
TTATGGGTACACAAACGGTCAACCACTTCTTTACCGCCATGCACAACGTTCAGCACGCCTGCCGGAATACCTGCTTGTATCGCAAGCTCAACCAACATCATGGTCGATAATGGATCTTGTTCTGAAGGTTTTAAAACAAAAGTATTGCCGCACACGATAGCCATTGGGAACATCCAAAGCGGGATCATGGCTGGGAAATTAAACGGCGTAATACCCGCACAAACACCCAAAGGTTGTTGCAAGGTATACGTATCTACACCACGTGCTACACCTTCAACATATTCACCCATTTGTAAAGTACCAACTGAACATGCATGTTCAACCACTTCTAGACCACGTTGAATATCGCCTTCGGCATCTGCCAAGGTTTTACCTTGTTCAGCCGTCAATACTTGTGCAATGTCTTTCATGTTGGCACGGATCAAGTCTTGTAGCTTGAGCATGATGCGCATACGTGCCTGAATTGGGGTCTGGCGCCATGAAGCAAAAGCATCTTGTGCAGCCTGAATAGCAGCGTCGACTTCTTCAACCGTTGCAAAAGGCACGCGGCCAATCACTTCCTGAGTTGCAGGGTTAACAATGTCTTGCCATTCTTGTGTTTTAGATTCGATAAACTGTCCGTTAATAAGTAATTTAGCGGTGTCCAATTCGATTTTCTGGATTGTGTTCATAACCTCTCCGTAGGTCATATTTTTATTGTGTTCAGTTATTAGAAAATACTTTTCTATGTATTTTCTTTATTCAGGTTTTATTTGAGACTAACAAAGAAATCTTTGACCACCAACGCAAATTCATGCACGATTGTTGTGCAAATATGCACAGGGACAATAACAAAAATGAAAGTGGATTGGGATCATCTACAGTTTTTTCTGGTTTTAGCACGCACTAAAACTCTAACCAATGCTGCACGTATTATAGGTGTCGAGCACAGTACTGTGGCTAGACGGATTCAGGCACTAGAACTTGCTTTAGGTACCACGCTATTTAAGCGTGAAGCAACGGGCTATGAGTTAACTCTCGAAGGGATGGCACTTGTCCCTCGAGTTGAACAAATGGAACAAGCTTTCTTACAAATTGAAAAACCGCATCAACCTTTACAAGGTCGTGTGCGAATTGGCACACCTGAGGGTTTTGGAACTGCATTTTTAGCCCGCTTACTGGCTGAGTTCTCTATACAGTATCCTCTGCTTACCATCGACCTGATACCCGTACCAAAAATGATTAAGCTCTCGCACCGTGAAGCAGATATTGTGGTGTCGATTGAACGCCCAACCTCAGGGCCTTATATCATTACGCGCTTATCTGATTACTGTTTAAAAATTTATGGTAGCCAAAACTATCTAGCGCAAAACCCGCCAATTCGCCGTCTGGAAGATTTAACCCAGCACCGCTTTGTGAACTATATTGATGATCTGGTGTATAGCCCCGAGCTATATTGTCTAGAACGCTTACCTTTAAAGCTTAACGCGAACTTTCGCAGTAGCAGCATTTTGGCGCAACAAATTGCGGTCAGCGCAGGCGCAGGTCTTGCAATTTTGCCCAAGTTTTTGGCAGATGATAAGCCTGAGCTTGAAGAGGTGTTAGAACAACAAGTTCGTTTTACTCATACGTTCTGGATGCTGACCTTCGTTGATTTACAGCATGAGCCGCGCATTAAACTGGTCTGGGATTACTTGCGTAAACAGGCCGATAAATACCAACATTTACTGGTTGATTAAATAATAAATAAAAAGCCAATCATATGATTGGCTTTCTGGTAAATCGAGACAGGTTAATTAAAAGATTTCTTGACCTAATTTTCTCATACGCGGCTTATAGAACGCATAATAGGTCACGCTTAAAACCACTAACCATACTGGGCTAACGTATAACGCTTTTAAGGTATCTGGCTCTAATGCCAAAATCACCAAGGTAAACAAGAAGAATGCAATAACGGCATAAGCCATCAACACACCGCCCGGCATTTTGAAGGTAGATGCTGCATGTAACTCTGGGCGAATTTTACGATAGCGTAAATAACACGCCATGATTAAAATCCACACGCTAATGAATAAAATCACACAGAGCGAACTTGCCAAAGTAAATGCTTCCATTGTGTTTGGAACAAAGTACTGAAGCACTGCTCCGCCCATAATGAAAATACATGAGAAGATTAAGCCATTTGACGGTACAGCACGTTTTGATAAACGTCCCAAGACACTCGGTGCCTGACCATCTTTTGATAAACCAAACAACATACGGCTCGTTGAAAACACGCCACTGTTCATCGAAGACATGACCGAAGACAGCACAACCAAGTTCATGATAATTGCTGAAATCGGAATACCTGCATTTAAGAACAATTCAACAAACGGGCTTTTATCTGCACGGATATGATTCCAAGGCGTCACTGACATCACGACAAAAAGTGCCAGCACATAAAACAGAATAATACGTACCGGAATCGCGTTAATTGCTTTTGGTAAGTTAGTTTGCGGATCTTTCGTTTCAGCCGCTGTAGTACCAATCAACTCAACACCAATAAAGGCAAACACGGCAATCTGGAATCCGGCTAAAAAACCACTTACACCTTTTGGAAACAGACCACCATGCGACCAGACATTACTGATGCTGACAACGTCACCATGAGGAGCTTGGAAATGAGTGAGAATCATGTAGCCACCCACACCAATTAAGCCAATAATTGCCAAAATCTTAATGAGTGCGAACCAAAACTCTACTTCACCAAACAACTTGACCGTAAGCAAATTAAGTCCTAACACGAATAGTACACAACCCGCACTAATCATAGCCTGTTGCATTGGTGAGAAACTGGCACCTTCGGGCAACCAGAAACTTAAATAATTAATAACTGCTGATAGATCGGCAATACCGACCAATACCCAGCCTAGCCAATAGGTCCAGCCAATATAATAGCCAGCCCATGGGCCGATTAAGTCATATGCCATATCAACAAATGACTTGTAATGTAAATTAGCAAGCAGTAATTCACCCAATGCACGCATAAGGAAAAAGAACATACCGCCAATTAACATGTAAATAACGAGAATCGAAGGACCTGCGAGGGAGATGGTTTTGCCCGAGCCCATAAATAGACCCGTACCAATTGCACCGCCAATTGCAATGAGCTGTAAATGGCGATTACTTAATTTCCGTTGTAAATGATCAGGGGAACTTGCCTCATCTGAATGATGAACCATTGTCATATTAGAAGTCCTTTTTATATTTGCTTAATTTCAATCAGCAACATATAGGGAGAAAACGAACCGTATATCGTGGGTTGCTGAGTCTATACATCGGGACAAGATGTTCAAGTATATTTTTTCCTTAATTGATCTATCTTTTATCCCTATTTTTTTAAATTGCATTATTTATGTACTGCCTTCACGGCAATTTTAATTATCCAATCTCAATTCACCAGATGAGCCGAAGTGTAGCATGCGATATTGTTCAATGTCGCTTTACCACCCCCTCCAAAACTGCACTGATGACTCAAAAATAAACAATATTATTCCGATAAAAAACCTAAAGAAAATAAAAAAAGCCAATCATGTTCGATTGGCTTTTTAATAAAACTTAATGGTCGTTGACGAGTTCACGTCCTAGTCTTTTCATGCGCGGTTTATACAGCACATGATAAGTCACACCCAAAATGATCAACCATACTGGACTGACATATAGCGCTTTTAAGGTATCAGGCTCTAATGCCAAGATCACTAAAGTGAAAAGCATGAATGCCAAAACAACATAACTCATCCAAATGCCGCCCGGCATTTTGAATGTAGATTTTTCATGTAATTCAGGACGTAATTTACGATAGCGTAAATAGCACACTATAATGAGACTCCAGACACTAATGAATAGAATCACACAGAGTGAACTTGCTAATGTAAATGCCTCCATTGTGTTTGGAACAAAGTACTGAAGCACTGCCCCGCCCATAATGAAAGTACAAGAGAAAATCAAACCATTTGAAGGGACTGCGCGTTTTGATAAACGTCCAAATGCTCCCGGTGCCTGACCGTCTTTTGATAAACCGAACAACATACGGCTCGTTGAAAACACACCGCTGTTCATTGAAGACATGACCGAAGATAGCACCACCAAGTTCATGATGATCGCAGAAACCGGAATACCTGCATTTAAGAATAACTCAACAAACGGGCTTTTATCTGCACGAATGTGATCCCACGGTGTTACCGACATCACAATAAATAACGCCAATACATAGAACAAAATAATACGTACCGGAATCGCGTTAATTGCTTTCGGTAAGTTCTTCTGCGGATCTTTCGTTTCAGCAGCTGTCGTACCAACCAACTCAACCCCGACAAACGCAAAAACGGCAATCTGGAATCCTGCCAAGAAGCCTTCTGTACCTTTCGGGAATAAACCGCCATGTGACCAGACATTACTAATGCTGGCAACAGCGCCTTGCGGAGCTTGGAAATGGCTGAAAATCATATAGCCACCCACACCGATCAGGCCAATAATTGCCAGAATCTTAATAAGGGCAAACCAGAATTCAATTTCACCAAATAGACGTACTGTAAGGAGGTTAAGTCCCATCACAAACAACACACAGCCTGCACTAATCATGGCCTGCTGTATTGGTGAGAAGCTTGCACCATCGGGTAGCCAGAAGCTCAAATAGTTAATGACTGCTGAAAGGTCCGCAATACCGACCAGCACCCAACCTAACCAATAGGTCCAACCTAAATAGTAACCAGCCCAAGGACCAATCAGGTCATGAGCCATATCAACAAAAGATTTGTAATGCAGATTTGCAAGGAGTAGTTCACCCATTGCACGCATTAAGAAAAAGAACATGCCTCCAATAATCATATAAATAAAGAGAATTGAAGGACCTGCGAGGGAGATGGTTTTACCTGAGCCCATAAATAGGCCAGTTCCAATTGCACCGCCAATTGCAATCAGTTGTAAATGACGGTTAGACAGTTTTCGTTGCAGATGATCGGGAGAATTTTCCGTATCTGAATGACGAGCCGTTGTCATATTAAAATTCCTTTTTGAATTCCTTTGTTAAGATCAGCAACCTATGGCGAAAATTGAACCGTATGCCATAGGTCACTGAATCTGTTCACCAAAAAACGACTGGTTAAACCGTATCTATCTTCCTTCTGTTAGATACATCATCGTTTTTGGAGTAAAGCCGAATTACTTTTGTGCTGCCGTCACGGCAATTTCAATTAACCAATCTGGATTGACCAAATCGGCCTGAATTGTGGCACGCGATGGAGCAACACACCCTTTTAACCAGTCAACCCAAATTGCATTTACGGTTGAAAAGTCAGAAAGATTTTTCAAATAGAGCTGCGCAGAGAGCAAACGAGATTTATCGGTATTGGCTAATGCCAAAAGTTCATCAATTGTTGCAAGGATTTCACGGGTTTGACCTGCCACGTCCTGCTCGGTATTTTTAGGCACCTGACCTGACAAATAAACCACTTTGTTAAAAATAGTCACGGCGCTCATGACTTCGTTAGTGTTAATCTTTTGTATATCTGAATTAGACATTCGGATTTCCTTATACCTGATTAATAAATTGAACACGGGCGGTGACGGCACACATCAGTTCATAACCCACCGTACCGGATGAAACTGCAACATCGTCAATAGATAGAACGACGCCTGTACTTGACTGACCCCAGAGCACCACTTCACTACCAACTTTGGCACTCTCAATACCCGTTAAATCGACTGCCAACATATCCATACTGACGCGGCCAACTGTACGCGTGCGTACTGAGTCCACTAAAACTGGAGTACCTGTTGGCGAAATACGTTGATAACCATCGGCATAGCCGCAAGCCACAATCCCAATCGTCATGGGTTGCTCTGCGACAAAGTTTGAGCCATAACCTACGCTTTCATTCGGCTCCAAATGCTGAACGGAAATAATTTCACTACGTAAGCTCATGGTCGGCTGCAAGCCCCAATCCGCAATACTATGGGTTGGGTAATCTGGCGAGCTGCCATAAAGCATGATGCCGCTACGGACATAATCTGATTTGAGCTGGTCTTGATAACGCAGAATTGCCGCACTATTACTTACCGATCTTTCACCCGGTAAATCCTTCACAATTTCTTCAAAGGCAGTAATTTGATAATCAATACCTTGTTGACCGAAACGATCACCATCTGCATCCGAAAAATGCATCATGTGGGTAATCTTGGCGACATTTGCCAAATTATTTAAACGTTCCCAAGCCTGCACATAATGCTGTGGTTTAAAACCAAGACGGTTCATACCACTGTTCATTTTCAAAAAAATATCAAATTGAGCAGGATAAGGATGCTTTTCTACCCACTCGATTTGCGCTTCACTATGAATGGTGAAACTAAGCTGATACTGCACACAATCAAATAAGTCTTGAGGAGAAAAAATCCCTTCGAGCAACAAAATCGGGCCTGTCCAGCCTAGAGCACGAATTCGTTTTGCTTCATCAAGATCCAGTAAGGCAAAGCCATCTGCTGCTTTAAATGCTTCATAAACACGTTCAATTCCGTGTCCATAAGCATTGGCTTTGACAACGGCAAAGACCTTACTATTTGGCATAGCTTTGCGTACCACCGCCAAGTTATTTTGTAAGGCTTGACGGTGGATCACTGCGGTAATAGGACGAGGCATGATTACTTTCCTAACGTCCGTTAAGCCGCATGTGCGTGTGAATAACGCTGAATTGAAAGACCATCGGTACTGATATCAGTCTTATGATTCAATACGATGTCACTGATTAATTTTCCTGAACCGCACGCCATGGTCCAACCTAAAGTGCCATGACCTGTATTCAAGAACAGATTTTTAAAGCGAGTCGCACCAATAATTGGAGTACTGTCTGGTGTCATTGGACGTAAACCTGTCCAGAAAGATGCTTGTTCCATATCACCACCCGGGAACAAGTCTTGAGTCACCATTTGCAAGGTTGCACGGCGGTCTTCGTTTAGACCTAAATTAAAACCACTTAGCTCAGCCATACCACCTACGCGAATACGTTGATCAAAACGAGTAATCGCAATTTTGTAGGTTTCATCAAGTACTGTAGATTGCGGAGCAAAAGCAGGGTCAACAATAGGAATCGTCAACGAGTAACCTTTTACAGGATATACAGGTAACTGTAGATCAAGCGGTTTCAAGAAATCACGTGAATAGCTACCAAACGCTAGAACATAACGATCTGCAGTTAAAACTTTACCATTGACCTGAACGCCTTTAATTTGATCGCCTTCGACAATCAATTTTTCTACATTCTGGTTAAACTGGAAGTTAACGCCTAGCTCTTTAGCAATTTGAGCTAAAGCATTGGTAAATAAATAGCAGTCGCCTGTTTCATCATTTGGTAAGTGTAAACCACCCACAAGTTTATCTTGTGCATTGGCCAACGCTGGTTCTACACGACCAAGTTCGTTGCCATTTAATAATTCGTACCTTACGCCGCACTCTTCAAGCACGCTAATGTCGCGTTGAACCGCTTCCATTTGTGCTTCTTTACGGAATAACTGCAACGTACCTTTAGCGCGGTTTTCGTAGTGAATACCCGTGTCTTTTCTAAGTTCACGTAAGCAGTCACGGCTATATTCAGCCACACGCATCATACGTTCTTTGTTCACAGCATAACTTTGCGGATTACAGTTTTTCAGCATTTGCGCCATCCACTGTAATTGCCACATGCTGCCATCTAAATTAATCGCAAGCGGTGCATGGTGTTGGAACATCCATTTCACAGCTTTAAAAGGAATTCCTGGTGCTGCCCAAGGGGTCGAATACCCAGGCGAAATTTGACCTGCGTTACCAAAACTTGTTTCTTCAGCAGGACCTGACTGGCGATCGAGAACAGTAACCTCAGCTCCTTGTCGAGCCAGATAATAGGCACTTGCCACTCCAATAACGCCGCTACCTAGTACAATTACGCGCATTTCCATTCCCTCACGCACACCAGTTTATTTCACTAGTATATTTCTGCTTCAATAGTTTATTTCACTGTTTTTCAGGCTATAATCTAGGTAAATTTATGTTTTTCTCGCGAGAATTTTAAAAAAAGAGGAAATATCTATGCGCCCCTTAGATCGTATAGATCGCATGATTCTGGATATTTTGCAGCGTGAAGGACGAATTGCGATTAGTGAATTGGCATCAAGAGTCAACCTCTCTACCACCCCTTGTTCAGAGCGTGTAAAGCGCCTTGAGCGCGATGGCATTATCATGGGTTATTACGCACGGCTAAACCCCGCCTACGTTGACCGTAACCTGCTTGTCTTTTTAGAAATTAAGTTATCTGCCAAATCTGGCGATGTATTTGATCAGGTGGCTAGAGACTTAGTTGAGATTCCTGAAGTACTCGAATGTCACCTCATTTCAGGCGAATTTGACTACCTTGTAAAAGCGCGTTTAAAAGAAATGAGCGCATACCGCCGCTTATTGGGAGATCTATTAAAGAAACTTCCTGCTTCGGCATCTTCACACAGTTATGTGGTCATGGAAGAAGTGAAAGAAACTCTGTATTTAGATGTAAGCAAGTAAAGCGAGCATTATTGAACTCGCTTTACTCACCTTTTGGAAATTAGAAATATTTTAAAATCGAAATATGCTTGTTTTGATGTTTAAATTTCGAGAACCATTTAACCGCTGGATAGAGTGCAAAAGACAATACAATCGTGATTAACCACAGCATCCACACATGATTGACCGACAAATAGTTTCCGTAGTTAGCTCCCCACACACTGAGTGCCAACACATACATCAGTTTCAACACATATAAGTGCAGTAAATAAAAGAACATCGGCACCGAACCAAACACGACCAATGGCTTTAGAAATGAATATTGCTGCATACGTTCAAAAGCAACGAGCACAAGCAAGCCAATTCCAACATTTAGCAAAATAAACAATAAAGACGGTGGATACTTGGTGAGGTTAAAAAAGCTCATAAGACTCAGTTGTAATGACTCAAAATGTTGCCACGGCTGGTCGCCATAGACATTGATAAAACGCAGTAAAACAAACAATCCAATACTTACTAAACCAAGGCTGAGTAAAGCGCGGCTTCTTCGCTTTGCTGAATATTTTGAACTAAAGAACTGACCTAAAACGTAGCCTAATAAAATCACACCAATCCAAGGTAAAACCGGATAACTTGTACGAAGCTTGATGCCTGCAATCTCAATCCAACCACGTTCGTGTAAAACGAACCATATATTCTGTAGGATGCCTTGTGAGAAATGCACAGAATCTAATAAGTTGTGCCCAAAAATAATCACCAACGCTACACCTGCAAGAACAGGCAAAGGCAAACTTACACAACAAGCTAGCACCACCATGCTAATACCAATCGCCCAGATCACTTGTAAATAAATGACTTCGGGTGGAAAAGTTGCTGTCCATGCAAAGTTCACTAGCGTGAGCTCTAGTGCAATCAAAAATAAGCCACGCTTTAATAGAAAAGCGCGCGTTTGTTGTAAGTCCTGTTTTTTTGATTGAAATAAAAATGCAGAAATACCGGTTAAAAGTACAAAAACCGGAGCACAAATATGGGCCAATAATCGACTGCCAAATAAAGCCGGTTCTGTTACTGTTACGTCCATTGGGTCGGTAACCTGTTTATGTAAATAGAAAGTTTCTCTTACATGGTCGAGCAACATAATGATGATCACCAAACCACGCAATGCATCAATCGACTGTAAACGTTCAATATTCTTTTCTAAAGACATAGCAGTAATCAACAAAATAATGTAACGTTATACTATTACATTTAATTCCTTTTGTCTTTTTATGGCTGATTATTTATGCGACACAAATTAGGATTGTTGTCTTCGTTAGGTCTATCATTTATATCGACACTCACTTGGGGAGAAGAAACATCAACGGTACTTGAAACCATACGTGTTCAGGCCGAAAGTACTCGAGAAGATGTGAGCCAAAATAGCTCGGCAACTAAATTTACTCACGATGTTTTAGATGTCCCTTTTAACCGTGCTTATCTTTCTAAACAAATAATGGAACAGCAAGACGTGCAACGGATTGATGACGCATTAAGCTTGGTGAGTGGGGTTTTTCATCAAAATAGTTTCGGTGGTGGTTTTTGGGATAATTACTCTTTCCGCGGTTTTAGTACCGATCCCAATTTAGGTGCCTCAATGATCCGCAACGGCTTGAGTGTCAACCGAGGGATTAGTGCCCCAAAAGATGTCGTAAATATTGAATCTTTAGAGTTTTTAAAAGGACCAATGGCTGCACTATATGGTCGCGGCGAAACAGGAGGTTTGCTGAACCTCAACAGTAAAAAACCACAGTGGGAAAGCGAAAGTGAACTTAACTTACGTGCCAATACCCAAGAACAATATCGAATAAGTCTGGAGCATACTGCCCCTATTAACGATGAACTGGCCTATCGTTTAGCAGTGGCTCACGAAGATAATCAAAGCTTTCGTGATCATGTTAGCAGTGAACGCTGGTTCTTTTCACCACAGCTCACATGGAAAATTTCAGACCAAACACAACTTGACTTTGACAGTGAATTTACAGAGCACAAAGGAACCTTTGACCGTGGTGTCAGCACAGTCAATCATCAGTTTGTGATGGACCCGAAAACCTTTACAGGTGAACCTGACGATGGTGATTTGAAAATAAAAGATTACTTTTACCAATTACGTCTTAGTCACGAGTTTAACCCTGACTGGAAACTAAATAGTGCGGTCAGTTATAAAGATGCACAAATGGTCGGCTTTGCAACCGAACCTCGTCGTATGCAAGCCGATGGCCGCACTCTAGAGCGCCAACGCCGCTATCGTGATTATACAAGTGAAGATGTGCTGGCTCAGACCGAGTTACTTGGCAAGATTGATACCTCATGGGCTCGCCATGAAATTTTACTTTCAACCGAGCTTGGTCAACTCGACTACAAACAAAACCAGCTTCGTCGCAATCACAGCACAGACTCACCAAACACAATTGATATTTACCAACCTGAATATGGCAAATATTTACCGAACCTCACTCCGTTTACCGACACCAAAGAGCGCCAGCGTTACTTCGCGCTTAATGTACAAGATCAGATCTTTTTCAATGACCAGTGGAGTGTGCTATTTGGTAACCGTTTTGATCAAGTCGAACAAGACTTTAAAAATCACCTGACTCAAACTGAAAGCAACCAGACACTTCACCAGAATAGTCCACGTTTCGGAATAAACTTTAAAGCCTCTGACCAATGGGCGTTTTATAGCAACTATGGCCGCTCATTTGCCATGAATAGTGGTATGAATCGAAATGGCCAGACTTTTGCTCCTGAAAAAGGCGAAAGCTACGAGGTCGGCACCAAATATAAAGTGAATGACCAAAGTGTGCTGAGTCTCGCTTTGTTTAAAATGAAAAAACGAAATGTACTCACAACCGACCCAATCGACAGTAACTTTCAAACCGCCGCAGGCGAAGTGAGTAGTAAAGGAGTTGAATTTGACTTAAATAGCCAGATCAATGACCGCTGGTTCGTTAATGCCAACTATAGTTATACCGATGCTCAAATTGAAAAAGACCAAGACTTGACAAAAGGCGCTCGTCTGAGCAATATTCCAAAACACCAAGGCTCCGTAAGCACCAATTATGAGTTTCTACAAGACGGTGCAAGAAAAGCAGGCGTAGGTGCCAACCTTACCTATGTCGGTGAACGCAGCGGACATAATCTTGATAATGGCTTTAACTTACCAAGTTATACGCTGGTCAATTTAAATGGCTACTATGCACCATCTGACCGTTTACGCTATCAGCTGAATGTAAATAACCTATTTGATAAGACCTACTATGTCTCAAGCTATAGCGATTTATGGGTTCAACCGGGTCAACCATTGAACGCCTCAATTTCGGCACAGTGGAAGTTTTAATTTATCTATAAAATAAAAAAGCCCGAATAGTTTCGGGCTTTTCACTAAAACATACCATTTTCATTAACGAGTGGATCGGGCTGTATTTGCCCAATATCCCAAAACTCCGCAATTTTTCCATTTTCAAAACGGCATATATGAACCACAGCTAAAATTGTTAGCTTGTCATTCATTTGCATTTCCAGTTTCGAATGTACTGCAACTAAAGCACCATCTTCAATGACATGCTGAACTTCAAGAACTTTGTTTGGAGTTTCAATTGCACTTTCACGCATCCCTTCCTTTAAAGAAGTCTTATCACCAGCATAATAAGGATTGTGATGCTTAAAGTTTGGAGCGGTGTAATTGCCGTAGGCTTCATCGACCTCGCCAGCGGCAGCAAGCTCTAAAAAACGCACCGCAATTTCTTTTTGAGATAAGCTCATTATAGAACCTCCCAGCTATATTTAGGCTTTATTGTAAAATGTCATCTTCTTCTTCGTCGAAGACATAAGCCATGCAGCCCCATCCATCATATTCGCCGTTAAATTGCTCAGCGATTGTTGAAAACCACTGCTCCAGATCAACAATATCTGAATACTCTGGTTCCATCGTAACAAAGATGGTAATGATCCATTCATTCGGTTCAACAGAATCATCTTGAAAAAGAGAAATTTTTTGCTCTTGATAGAGTAAATGCATCGCGCATTGCTCTGCATTTTGTTGATCTTGAAATGCAATTGAAAATTCAATTTCATGAAGCTCGGTTAAATCATCCCCGTCTTCAACCATTTGCCAAAGTACATTGCCGTTATCATCATCTGGAAATTGTTCGTAATCGCGGTTCATTAGATTGTCCTTGTTGTTGCTCTATTTGTATTATTCGGCATTAAGAATAACCGACTTTTATTGCAGTTTGGATATGTATTCAGTTGCGAATTGCATCAAATTTTAATTTTTTAAAAAGGCACTTGTGACTCAATCACCACGTCTGTTCCCTTTAAAGGATGTTGAAAAGCGAGATATGCAGCGTGTAAAGCCATACGATTCAAATGAAACCGTTTAGGTTCAGGATGATATAACTTGTCCCCCATAATCGGATGCCCAATATGCATCATATGTACACGTAACTGGTGCGAACGCCCTGTCACAGGCTCCAGCAATACTCGACTTTGATCTGTTGTTGCATCATAAACCAATGGTTGAAACAAGGTTTTAGCATGTTTACCTAATTCAAAATGTACAATTTGTCTTGGGCGATTTTCCCAGTCAGTAATGAGTGGAACTTCAACACTGCCCTCTTGTTTTACTTGGCCTTGCACCAAAGCAATATAATGTTTTTTGACTGTTCTGGCCTGAAACATTTTACTTACCGCAACTTCTGCATCGCGATGCTTGGCAAACATAAGTAAACCTGAGGTTGCCATATCTAAACGGTGCGTAACCTTTGCTAAAGGGAACTTTTCCAATACCCTTAAATACGCACTGTCATGATGTTCAGGTAACCGGCCCATGACCGACAACAAACCCGCAGGTTTATCAACCACAATTAAATCGTCATCTTCAAATAAAATTGAAAGCGGATCTTGTGGTGGAGCGTAAACAAAGTTGTCGTTTAAAGGCATGGTCGTAGAAGCAGCAATGGAGCATGGCGGCAAATCATAAAGAAATTTCCGACCTACCGCAAAATAATCTATAGCGCCCTACCTATGTTCCACGTGAAACTCGGAAAATCTTTATCGTTTTTTATTCATTTCAGCTAAAAGATCGAGCTGAATTTCTTGAATATGTGCAAGCCTTTCCCACTGATGCGATAAAAGATGGTCCATTTTTTCATGTAAATGACGAATCTCAAGCTCGGCTTTTAAATTAATTTGATAGTCATGTTGAGAACGTAAACGGTCTTTGGCTTCTTGACGGTTTTGACTCATCATAATAATAGGCGCTTGAATTGCAGCTAAACATGACAATACTAAATTCAGCAAAATAAAGGGATAAGGGTCGACGGGACGGACCACCATCACAACCGTATTTAAAACAATCCACCCCGTTAAAAATAAAGCAAAACAAATGAGAAAAGCCCAGCTACCACCAAATGACGCGATTTTATCTGCCAGTTTTTCTCCAAACGTCCAGTTTTGATCAAAATCTGACTCTGTATTTCGGCTAATCAGTTCATGCCGTTGCATACTGCCAATCACTTCATTTTCTAGGTTAGATAACTCACCCTTTTCCGAGCGTAATAGGGACTGCACATATTTAATTCGATAATCTGCCAGATCGGCCCGACAAATAAAGCTTGAGTAACTCCAATCTGGATAGTCTTTTAAAATTTCATCACTAATCACGTTACGGATGACTTCACCCGATACTAAATCTTTTAAAGGAAAGCTCTTTCCACATACGGCGCATTGGCGACACTGATTTTTATTCTCCATATTATCCAGCTCGCAATTGATCATAAGATTAGTATATAAACGATTTTTATTGATCGCATCGTAAATAAAAATAGCGCTCTAACCTAAAATCTGTAAAGTCGATGAAACTATTTTTCGGTGGGCAGAAATCATAGGCTTCATATAATAAGATTTGAATGTCAGGAGGTAGCGCAGAAAAATAAGGCTTATTCATAAATTATATTCTTGTAAAATATCATTTTTATTATTGAGAATTTTTTAGGGTGTCAAGGGAAAACATCTATGGTTTACTTCAACAATCATAACTTTGTAAGTTATAACCTTGTGCCTATAAACTTTTGATCTATAGCGTCCTAAGCCGAATCGAGACCTTTTGGGTGAGTACACACTAACGTTATACGTTTCGGTGCATGCTACTCTTTTCGATCCCTATCACACCCTTGAGATATAGTTTAGCCAGCAGCCTGCGGGATTGTTTTTCTAAGAAAAGCGAATTTTTATTATTTTTGGGAATTTTTACGTCATTAGACAAATTTAAAAGAATATATTCCCATTTACCTATAATTAGTTAAATTTAAATTCCACTTTATTTGTATTTTTCGGTTTATTTTACCAATTAAAAAATTTGTAGACCAAATTGGGAACTCTTCCATCAATTTATGTTTAGCCGAATAAATCATGTAAAGCCGACTTCTTAATCCCGCTTTTAAGTATTTTTATTCTTTGCGTACTACTCTTAGAGATAACTTTTGCGCTTAAATACATTATAAAAACATATTATAAATTATTTCTAACCAAATGATTGGTTTTTTGGAACTTTATAATGAACAACAATATTATAATTTTTGGTTATGGAACAGGTATTTCCAAAGCCGTAGCACATAAGTTTGGTAAAGAAGGCTATAAAATCGGGTTAGTGGCACGAAACGCCCAAAAACTTGAAAAGGCTATTCTAGAACTTAAAGCACAAGGCATTGAAGCTTACGCTTTTGCATGTGATTTAGCTGTTCTTGAAGATATACCAAACCTTATTAAACGCATTAAAGATCAATTAGGAGAGATTAAAAATATTCATTGGAATGCTTTCCATGATATTGAAGGCAATATCTTAGAAACCCCTCCACTAGAGCTTACCAAAAGCTTTCATATTCGCGTGTCGAGCTATATTGCGACGGTACAGGCTTGTCTAGGCGATTTAGAGAAGAACCACGGTAGCATTTTATCAACAAACGGAATTTTTGCTTTCGATGCAGTGGGCATCGACTTGGTTGCCAAAGAATATTCATCGTTAGCAACTACCGCTGCCGCTCAGTATAAAACTACCAACTTACTTGCTCACAGTCTTGCTGACACAAATGTTTATGTGAGCCAAGTGATTGTAAATGGTTTCGTAGATGGCAGACCTGAAGCCAAAGATAAAACCTACGCGGTGCATCCAGAAACGGTTGCAGAGCAGTTCTGGTATTTACACCAGCATAAGCAAGAAACTGTTTCTCTTTGTGGTGAAGCCATTCAAGCTGCTTAAACAATTTCTTATGATAGAAGAAGCGTAATCAATTACGCTTCTCTGAAATTTTTTAATTTTATATTTATATGTCGCAAAAATATTTAATTATTTTTCATATTCTAAAGGATCAATTTTGTATTCTTTGAATAAAATTGAACGCACAGAGTCTTTTATACGTTCATCATGTTTAATAATTAAATAAATATCTTTTTTAGTCAGAGGAATTTCTTTTAGTAAATCAGGCAAGTCCTTCGACCTTATACCACTGACTTCACTAGGTTGTTTTAAGATATCTGGGTCTTGTTCTTCGAATTTAAAATCTACACCTTGTAAATTGAAATAAACCATAACTCTTCTGTTCAAAGAGTCACTATCATCATATAAAACAGTACCTTCTGGCAAAATATAATATTCTGGCAAAGTGCTATTTTTCGAATATTTACCTTCAAACGAATATATCTTTAAAGGTTTTTCTAAAACATGAATTCCTGGTACTTTTGTACTTTTCCAGAAGTAATAGTTTATTAAGGACTGTATGATGAAAAGTAAAATTAGTATGGTAATTAATAAATTCTTTTTCATACTTATCTCTTATTTAAACCAAATAAAATCATATGGTTAAATATCTTATTCATTTACAATAAATTCATAGGTCTTATCTAACTTCCCATCCCCACTAGCATAAAAACCCGCATATATATGAATTGTAAAAGTTCCCTTATACTTTGGAACTCCAGAAATTTTTAAATTATTATAAGCATCCGCTTCATGTTCATCTATTGGGCTAATAGAGATATTCATATCACTAGGGAAATTAGTTTCAACTTCGAAAGAATATGGTATCACTCTACCACCTGATATGTTTAATTGCTGATTATATGCCTTACCTATATAGGCTACTGGAAGTCTTTCAGGCTCAATTGTATATTCGTGACCACACCCTGCCATAAGTAACAAGGGAATACCTAAAGTTATCAAGTCAAGTTTTAGATTTTTAAACAAATTATTTTTCTTCCCATACAATTGGAAATTTTTCTGATTTAGAGACATTACCAATCATTGCAGAGAAAATTGCTTGGCATTCTAAATTAATTTTTTTAAGTGAACTGATATCTATAGGCTCACAGCTTCTATTATCATAATTTGAGCAAAATTCTACAGATACATCAATTTTGTTATTTTCAATCTTATCTATATAAGCATCCAACATTTGATTGTTATTAGCAGTATTTTTGCAAACAATTTTTTTTGATGAAGATTCTTTTATTTTATTTAAAACTTCCTTATCTTCAATTTTCGTAGCAAAGTTTAATTTTTCATTACTTTTCCTAGTATGTTCTATTGTGAAATTTGAAATTTTTTCACTACATCCACTTAAAAAAATTAGCCCTAATAGGTAAAGAAATTTTTTCATTTAAAACTCTATTGGAAATTGGATTTTCTTATAGCTTCTTTGGATATTAAAATATTATCTGCTACAACTTTACTACTTTGTAATAAGCCCCCAAAAACTACTCTACAAGACATATTGCTAGTTAACAATTTTTCCAATTGATTCTTATCGATACATACATTCATGGATTCATCTTCGCAGACTTTGAAGTACCCAGATGAAGTATATTTTCCTTTTTTTAATTTCTCTCCCTCGACTGAAATAGCTCCTGTCACAAAGTAATTTTTAATATTATCGCACTTAAAATGTGAATATTTATAATTATTCTCTTGATAAATCTTATTTAAATCATCATTTGTTTCTAAATTAAATTTAAAAATATCACCACTCATACCATCCAGACGTGAGTAAGTTAAACTCTTAATCTCTGCATTATTGTTAGATGCTTTCTCATTATTTATAAAAGGATTACATGCTGACAATGTTATAGAAAGCAATGTTAATAAAAAATATTTCATTTTATTCTACTCAACTCTTTTGACAAAATATCCTGCACACTTAAATTATTAACAATTTTCTCTTGCATCATTAATCTGAAATCTGCATGGCTATACCTTGTTACATAGTAATAGGAACTATTACTAGAGGGATAACTACTCCATTGCCCACCTAAATCTGCAATCAAATCATTGTTCCACTCATAACTTTTAGGGTCACAACTTATACTAATCCAAAGATTAAATACTGGCTTTGGTCTACTATAATAGATACTAGTTCTAGATCCCAAACCAATTTTAGATAATATTTCTCCCACTGGATCAATAGTTATCAGCACGTTAACCTTACAAATATTATTCTTATGCAATATTTCAGCTAATCCAGCTGCATTCCAACCACCTAAACTATGACCAACAATATTTACTTGTGTTTGAGGATAGGTTTTTAAAAAATTTTTTACATCATTGAAAGCATTTAATTTTTTATCCTTATTTGTATTTACTGTTAACTCTCTTGTATCAGATACATATGCCTCTTCATACCCATAATATTTAACAAATGCATTTTTACTGCCACCTTTTATAGTTGCAAAATAATTATTAACATAGTTTCCAACAAAGTATGTTGGGCCAATAGGTCTAAAATCCCCCCACCCGACAGGAACATCTCCGGGTGTAAATACATACTTATCAGCTGCCCCTCCAATGAAGATTGTTAAACTATGAGTATAAGTTGTTAACTTAACTGGAATTACTGGCGGCACATTACTTACTTTTCCATGTGCTTTTTTTAACAATTCAGTCGCTTGTTTTTTTATATCTTTATTGGCATCTATTACATTATCCATTTCAATTTACCACATGTATTTTATATTGCTTATTCGGCTCTTCAGTTTCTAACTTAACCAAGCCAGTTCGATCTAACTTACCGCGCTCAACTTCTTTATCATGTTCATCAAAAATAATATATTCCGTACCAGGTTTTAGTTTATTTCCTTGTTTATCCATTACATCAAACCATACACCATATTTTTGTTTTCCTTGTTCTGGTAGATACGGTAATGAACTATTCACACTCCCGCCCCCCATAAATAAATGCTGTCCAGCCTTCACCTCAAACTTGCCGCTCGTGGTCATAAAAATACCCGATCCAGTAATTTTGACTTGAGAGCCGCCTGCGGTGAGAACAATTTCTTTGGCTGCGGTCGCTTCGATTTTGTCTTCAGTAGAAATCACCTGAACAGCTTTACGGGCAATTAAATCAGCTCCATCGCCTTGCGCCTGTATTTCGACTTTACCTTTGCCTGCATACAATCTCGCCCCTTGTTGCGCTGCAAAAAGGCTAATCTTATTTTGGGCATGTGCAATCAAGTTCTTTTGAGTAGACAGATTGATGCTATCTCCGGCAGTTTTGTTGAGCTGACCATCTGCACTTAAGTGAATGTCTTCGTTACTGGCTAGAGCAATACTGTTAGGCGCAGTTAATATCATCAAAGCTTGCTTAAAAGCAGCAGCTTTGTCTTGGTCTTTCTCTTCAATTTGCTCTATGAACGTTTTTAAGTTCTCAAGCATTTCCAATGGATCAGTTTGCTGATTTTTAGCAACTTCACTGAGTGCCTTGGCATTATTGAGGCCGCCTTCGATTTGTTGCTTGGCCTCGCTTGCATCAAGGTGTACACCTTGAGCCTGATCCTGTTTGTGGGTACTAACGAGTAAACCACTGCCTGCTCGAACCGCGCCCCACTGGTCAGTTCTAAGTTCAAAACCTTCCCCACGACCATCGCTTTCCGCCTTGTCTTTTGGATGGCTTAAGTTACCCAAGTTTAGCTGGCTGGCTGCATGGCTACTTTGTAGCTGGGCACTGATTTGGCCTGTGGTGTCATCAAAACGGAGCTGGTTAAAGCCCTTACCGTCGACTTCTTCTGAACGGATACCGCTAAGTTTCTTGGTGTCAGGTAGCTGGCCTTTCTGGTCGAACTGCGTTGGGTGGCGCTCGGCTTCATGAATACGCCCCACCACAAATGGACGGTCAATATTGCCGTCAAAAAAGTCGATCACAACGATCTCGCCTACGCGAGGCAGGAAGCGTGCGCCATAGCCCGTGCCCGCCCAAGGGGTGAGTACATCGACCCAAGCGGAGTCGGTGTCATTGTCGTTACTTCCAGCTCCACCATCATGACTGTGGTCATCAGCTCGGGTAAACAGGAAACGGACTTTAATGCGTCCCCACTGGTCGACATGAATGCTTTCACCCTCTAAACCCACCACTCTAGCGCGCTGTGGGTGAGCGGCTGGTCGGTGCTCTAGCGGATTATATTCAGGCACAGCTTTGATGTTGCGACGAACGACATTCAGCTCAGCAAAGTGGCGCTGCTCAGGGTTTTGACTGTCGAGTTGGGCTGCCTTGAGTTTGCCTTGTGGTAATAAGCGCTCGAGTTGCTGTTGTAATTCTTTCGGTAAATTATTCTGGTTATAGTAGTGTTTGCTTAAGATTAAGAACTCTTTATCAGCACTGTCATGTTGGTCAAGTTCCGGATGGTCATTGAGTTCAAACCAGTAACCTACCTGTGCATCACGGACGTTGCCTGCAACGGTAAACTGTTTAGAACTCAAGTGATGGTAAGCATTGATGTGCTGGTTAAGCTGTTCAATCTGGCTATTGCCTGAAGCGGTGGCTTGATCTTCCCCGTTTAAATCCTGCATCCACGCTGGGCTAACATGCCATGCATCTTCAAGGTTCAGGCTTGCATTGTCATAGTGTTCGCTGTGCTTTTGGGTGCCTTGTACGCTGCCGCTACCTTCTTCTTGTTGCAAAGCATCGGCTTGCCAGCGTTGCACATGAACCGAGGTTGGTTGTAAACGACGCTCAGCTTTGACTTGGGTAATGGTATCGAACTGCTCTGTCGCACTGCTGCGTTGATAGCGGATGCTACGGCGTTCAAGTGCCTGATAATTTTGGTTATCGTCAATTAAACGTAAGACTTGTGGCTGGATAGAAGCATTTGGGTCAGCGACAAAAAGCTGTGACTCATCGACCAGCCAGTTAATGCCTTCACTACGCCACAAACGGGTTAAAAAGTCATAATCGCTTTCATTTGACTGCATCACAAATGGACGCACATCGTAGTCTTTAGTTAAACCAGATGTATCGAGCGTTATGCTTGAGGCAAATAACGGGCTTTTTTCCTGCCATTCCTTAAACAGAATTTCACTAATATCGCGCACGCTTTTATTCATAAACACGCGGCTATTACGGCGCTTATGCCAGAGTGCAGTTGGGTCTTTTAAGGTGAGGTTATAAATAGTGAGTGAGCCGTCGCTTTGCCCTTGGCTGGCTTCGGTAATAATACCTGTCGTTCTAAAAAACTGGCCTGTATCGGTGACCTGATCGACGGCAACCTGACAGCCAATAAACTGTTTTAATGCAATATGGGCGTTTGTCGACAGACACAATAACTCAGCAACGCTGCCCTGATTAAGCGTATGTTCGCCTTCAATACGTTGTAAGAAGACTTGCTGATTTAAAGACTGATTTGAGAATTGGATATGAACAGCACGATTTTGTGAAACAAGGCCTAAACGTTCCAATATACTCGACACACTCATCTGCATTTTTATTATCAATCAAACTTATATTTAAGCCATATTTTAATTAAAAAAAGACTAATCTGTCTATCTATACTCATTTTCAAAATGTAACTAGTCTAAATATGCAGTTTTACGTTAATTTCTTATTAAATAGGTATTTAAACCGTAAAATTCGATCATTTTAAAGTACTATAAATCATGGAGATATTATTAAATTTTTCAAATAAAAATCAAACATATAGCAAGAAATTAAATTTTAAGATTAATAAAATTCAGGATGAGATATGAAAATAAAAAAGTCTGCTTTTTATATATTTACCATGATTTTTTCGCTTCATTCTTCAGCATTTGCTGAGCCGAGTGTTGCTGATGTTCAATATCGTGCACAGCAAGGACAACCGATTGCACAATATCATCTTGGCATCATGCTTTTAACTGGTGAAGGCACGCCGAAAAACCTACAACTGGCAAAGAAATGGTTCCAGCAAGCTGCCAATACAGGTGATGTGGATGCGAAAGAAATGCTTAAAAGTTTAGAACGAAAAATCAAAACTTAATGTTTATCTTGCTCCAATAACTTACTAATTTCTTCACCGTATACCCATTTATTTAAAATACCTTCTGAACTTTCTAAGCCTACAATATCTAGAAAACTTTCAAATGTAGTTGCCACTTGTTCTCGATCTTCTGTATCCAGCTTGTCAGGATCGAGTTGACCAATTCCATGAGCAAGAACTTGTAAAAGTTCTGCCTTGGTTGGCTCATTCTTTTGTTGATAAAGTACAATAAAAGCTTGTGCAGCATCAGCCACTTTTTGATTCAAACTCATACGTAATGCAGAATTTTGAACCCCTGTATATAGCTGACCATCTCCCGCAAAATGATCTTGAGCTTTAAACTTTTCTAATTGTTGAATAACAATAGAGTTAGAATTTTGAATACTCATTTCTGTTTTATTCTCAGTTTTTTGGGCACAACCAACTTGTGAACTTAAGACAGCCATGACTAGAACCAAAAGCTTTTTCATAGTTTTATTACTTTTATATTTATCTGCATCCAATATAAACTAAATTAATTATGATTTTCCATATCCATGAGGTTTTATTTTATTATTTATTTTTTCTAATTAAACATAAACATTAACTCTATTATTTTAAAAACATATTTAGTTTTATTATTAAATCAAAAATATTTTAAATATTAAATTGACGTATTTAA
Organism: Acinetobacter sp. UC24323; assembly: GCF_024151445.1. NCBI lineage: Bacteria > Pseudomonadati > Pseudomonadota > Gammaproteobacteria > Moraxellales > Moraxellaceae > Acinetobacter > Acinetobacter sp. UC24323. The sequence goes on from NZ_JAHIBY010000014.1 coordinate 92,627, forward strand.
AATCACCGATTATTATTCCGTTGCTGGCCTACATTGCCAGACGGTTTTGACAGACCGTAACTCGTAGCGAATTGTAGTTCTACTATAATTCGTTAGACCCTTGCGTCCCCTTTCTTTGCGGTAGGATGATCTGCCCCCATAAAGTTGGACAG
>NZ_JAHIBY010000015.1:0-76035 GCF_024151445.1 Acinetobacter sp. UC24323
TAAGCTTGAATGACTTTTAATTTTAACTCTTTTGAATGCTTCGGAATTGGCATAGGGCACACCTCATAAGTTTAAAAAGTCTAACTTATGGGGTGCAGTTCAGGACGGGAGGGGGACGCCCCGCGCGTGCTGGTTCTACGAGTCCAGTCTGTCAACCCCCTTTCGTTCTACCACCCTAAATTAATTCGCGGTAATCTGGTGGTAGAACTCCATTTTTTAAGGAGTTGACTATGCCACTTTTCAAACTCATTTTCTCTCTTATTTAACTTTTTTATTGATTTAAAATTTGGTTTTTTACGTCCTATTTTTTAAATTTATAAATTATTTTTTATTTTAAAATTTTAATTATTTTATTTTCCTGTATGCATAGGAGGATTAATTATTACCTAAAAAATTATTTTAATTTTTAAAAAGATTATATTTTTATTCTACTCATAGATACAAATCATTATGAGAATAATATGACAATTTATAAACCTTTTTTGGCTTTAAGTTTTTTTCTAGTGAGCTTGGGTATTTCAGGCTGTAACCTCCACACTCAGCAAGAGTTTGAAAAAATTTGCCTGTCGGGTGGGCATAGCAAGACCAGTTGCGAATGTATTTACCAGCGACTCGAACAAACCTACTCCCCAAAACTCATGCAGCGCCTAGAACATGTCAGTTTGCAAAGTCCTGTTCTCCCACAGGACTTTGCCCCTACTTTTTTAAGCACCATGCAGCGATGTGACAAAAGTAGTCTGGGCTAAGCGTTGGCTTAGCTCTTTATCTCTGTGTCGCAATGGTTTATTACTTTAAATCAGCGCAAAAAATTAAAGTCTGTTGTGGCACAGAGGCCTAAGTTTTTTGATTTGCCGATCTAGCATATTGAAAAATCAGATCAATTTTATAACCAATCAAGTTATGCTGTGCTTACATTCAACTTTTGAACATTTATTAGAATGAATTACACATGGGATGAATTTGAGCAAAGACTTATCACATATAGAAATGCATGGATTGATCTGGCAAGAATTTTAGATGCGTATGAGCATCAAATAAAAGAACTTCTTCAACAAATTCAATTATTAACTTATGAAGATTCTTTGCCTGTATTTAATCAGTTATATGAAATACAAGATCATTTAGCTACTGCCAAGTTTCGCTATGACCTCGACTTAAATGAAGCTTTAGATATATTCGTTTATCATTTCGATAGAGATGACAAAGCGCTGATAAGCCAATATTGGTACAAAAAATTCAAGCAAAACAAAGATATTCTTTGGCCTTTACCCCAAGATGAATAGTAGCTTGTACGTTTTAACCTACAAACTTTTAAGGTTTTTGCGGATTGGCGATGCCCTACTTTTTTCCTAATATGAAGTCATACAGGAACAGGATGTTCCGGAACACAAAACAACAATAATATGTTCAAGCACCAGGAGCGTGAGATACGACAGGAGTCATATCTAATCACCAAATACGAAAAAGCCCGACAGGAAGTCGGGCTTTTTTATATCTGAATATTAGGAAATATTAGGATTTAAAAATTTCAGGCAAACTATCTACAAGAATATTAGGAATATTGTTTGGATACACAATCTCATCTGTTTGGCTTAGCTCATCAAACGTCCACCAACGGCTTTTACTAATCACAAACTTTTCTTGTTCAGTCCAGTTTGCTGTATTCACTTCTTCATTTTTAATAAAAACAATAAAAAGCCTTTCATCAGAAATCACAACTTCTGCACTAGGTAGCATCATTTCAAAATTGCGTGTTGCCACATGAGTACCTACATTTTGCCTTACTATACCTAACTCTTCATAAAGCTCTCGGCAAGCTGCTTGTTCGAAGGTTTCCCCTTCTTCAAGACCTCCACCTATGGTTGCCCAATGTGATTGTCCAGCTAAGGCATCATTTGTATGAGTGAATTGAAATAAGAGGATTTGATGATTTTCATTAATGACTAATAGTCTTGAAGATTTTCTAATACGCATTTGATTTTTTCTTAAAGCAACAAGATGGCTATTATTCATATTCACTTTGAAAAGTTAAATCATTTCTCTATGTACGTTTTATCCTACAAACTTTTAGGGATTTTGCGGATTGGCGACACTCTGCTTTTTTCCTAATATGAAGTCATACAGGAACAGGATGTTCCGGAACATAAAACAACAATAATACGTTCAAGCACCAGGAGCGTGAGATACGACAGGAGTCATATCTAATCACCAAATACAAGAAAGCCCGACAGGATGTCGGGCTTTTTTTATAGTCTAAAATTATCTGGTAATTAGTTTCCTATCTTCTTCTAACCACCAACGCTGAGCATAAATTAAAGGGTCATTCATTAAGATCATCTCAAGTGCCTGACTAATTTGATTTATCTTATCGGATATATCTATTTTCTTAAAAAATCCTTTCCGAACAATAGGATTAAAAGGATTTATAAACACTAAAAATCCATTATCAAACTCCGCGTAATGGTTACATCCAATCCAAATATCTTTAAATTCATCATTCTTGAAAGGGATCAAATATCCCCAGTCTTCTTTTATAAAATCTGATACATCAAAGCCAGAATCAATTAATCTATTTGATAAATACTGAGCTAGTCTGTATCCCCAAATATGTTCTTCTTGACCAATTTCATTAGGAACACGGGGAAAATGATCTGAACGAAATTCAATATGTGTTTTTAAAGTCATTTTGATTATTCTTTTGCAAATGTACTGATATTCTCTGAATTTAATATATTTTCTTAGTTACAAAGGACTATGCGCCTGTTCTTGCTTTTTATGGCGAATCCAACGCACCACCCAAATAACCGCAATCAGCACCACTATTGCAACAAGCGCAGGCACCAGCATAGCTGAAACTGAAAGTAAGATTGCTCCAATCCACTCCCCTGTCGCCACAATAAAGTTCCCTAAACCACCCGTGGTCGCAGTTGAAACACCACGTGCAGCAACGGTACTCATTTGCACCACACCTGCCGTACCACCACCGACAATAATGGCTGCTGCCCAACTGGCAAACTGAGACATTTCTCCACTGCTAACCGCCATTGTCGCTAACGTACCCGCGATCATCGCCGCAGGGGTTGCGACTGTGTCTAAGGCATTATCGACCCACGGGATATAGTAAGCTGCAACTTCACACACCGTTGCCACGCCTAAAGCCAAACACACCGATGGCAGAGCTAACCACTCAAAGCCTTTTGATGGCTCAAACCATCCCATCATGGTGGCGATGCTCATGACCAGTAGCGGCACAAACACGCGAAAACCGCAGGCAGCGCTCAGGCCCACACCAATACATAAACCCAATATCGTTTCCATAACGGTTTCCTTCTTTATGCCCATCACGGGTCTTGTTATGTAAGTCTTATTTTTAAATTAACAAAAAGCCCCATCGGGTGACAGGGCTTTTTGTTAAATGCGAACGCAAATATTATTTCATTCTTAACGTTTAAATTGCGTGCAGTAGCATTTTGTGCAAGGTGGTAAAGGGTCGGTATTAATTTCTAAAAACACTCTATGTCCGCACTGAGCACAGAAATAGAAGCCTGTTCCGGGTTTTTCGCCAGCTGTTACCATGATTACATTCCTATAATCGTATATATATTAAACAGGAATATAACCCACTTAAAGTGAATGTCAATTGTCCATTTCGCCCGATGATGATGGCATAAATGCAAAAAATGTTATTTGTACGATTTATCTTACACAGATTTAGGGATTTAGCGGATTGGCTACCCTCTGCTTTTTTTCTAATATGAACTCATACAGGAACAGGATGTTCCGGAACATAAAACAACAATAATAGGTTCATGCATCAGGATCGTGAGATACGACAGGAGTCATATCTAGCAACCAAATACGAAAAAGCCCGACAGGATGTCGGGCTTTTTATATGCTCAATTTATAAAATTAGATTTTTGGGATTCACAAATGTAATTTTAGTTATATCTTGCTAAAAGTTTTTCTGTCCATTCTTTATCAAGTTTTTCAAGTTTCTTTTTAGATAACCCCTTACTCCAAAAATATTTCTTGTACTCTGAATGTTTTAAATAATTAGATAATCGCTTTGCTCTCAGATAACTTATACTAGAATTTAATAGGAAATGTTCTTGTTCTATTCTAATTCTATTTTTCTTCCCAGAATTGATCTTAGCATCAGCTGCGGCTTTTAAATCATCTGGTGGTAAATCCTGTAATCTGGCAGCTTCAGCCCATAATAAATCAATTAAGATTAAACACCGTCTTTGAGTTCCAATATGATATACAAACCAATTTTGTACTTCTTCTCGTACTTGTTTATGTCTATACAATAAGTTTTTATTTATTATCGCATCATCTGTTCCGAAATCATAATAATAGTCACTTTCAAGCAATATTCTTAAAGGACGACTATGTCTAAGAATAGTAGTACCTAAAATTGGATAAACAGACTGAATTGTTAAACTTCCTTGTAAAATTCTAATACAGATATCACTCATTAGAGCCGATACATCTCTCACAGCATCTCTAGCCCATATAGTAGGTTTTTCTCTCCTTGAAGATAGAAGATTAGAATTTAATTTAATAATTTCTTCTGCATCAAGTATTTGATAATATTCATCTAAATCTCTCCCTAAATATACTAAACAACCAAATTTTACTTGATAATCAAACCATCTTTTCCGGTATACTTCTAAAACTTCTATATCTTGATTTCTTTTTTGACTACGCAATAAATATAATTGGCCAATCAAAACTAGTATTTGAATAATTCCAATTAATGCCAATAGGACTGTTGCAAATGCTGTAAGAGTATTATTGTCCACTAAAACTAAAACCATAAAAAAACCCCATCATCAAGATAGGGCTTTTTTTGAACAATATCAATAATGTTTAACTAAAGTATCAAGCCACTTGGCCTTCTAAAAAGTCTTGCGCAAAACGCTGTAATACACCGCCCGCTTCATATACAGAAACTTCTTCTTCTGTATCTAAACGGCAAGTCACAGGCACTTCAAGAATCTCTTCTTTACCATCCGCTGTGGCACGTTCAATCACTAAAGTTAAAGTCGAACGCGGCGCAATATTACCAATCACGCTATAAAGCTCTGTACCATCTAGTTTTAAAGTCTTACGGTTTACACCCGGTTTAAACTCAAGCGGTAACACGCCCATACCCACCAAGTTAGTACGGTGAATACGCTCAAAACCTTCTGCCACAATCGCTTCAACACCTGCAAGGCGTACCCCTTTTGCAGCCCAGTCACGGCTTGAACCCTGACCATAATCAGCACCCGCAATAATAATTAACGGCTGCTTACGGTTCATGTAGGTTTCAATTGCTTCCCACATGCGCATCACTTCGCCTTCTGGCTCTACACGCGCTTTTGAACCTTGCTTAATGGTACCGTCTGAACGGCGAACCATTTCGTTATAGAGTTTCGGGTTTGCAAATGTTGCACGTTGTGCAGTCAAGTGGTCACCACGGTGCGTTGCGTATGAGTTAAAGTCTTCTTCTGGTACGCCCATTTTGTGAAGGTATTCACCCGCAGCCGAGTCCATCAAAATCGCGTTTGAAGGCGACAAATGGTCGGTGGTGATGTTGTCACCCAAAATCGCAAGCGGACGCATGTTCGCCAAAGTACGTGGTGCAGCCAACGCCCCTTCCCAATATGGTGGACGGCGGATGTAAGTACTTTGCGGACGCCAGTCGTAAAGTGGGCTCTTCGCTTGTTCAACTTCGCCCAAGTCAAACATTGGAATGTAGACTTTACGGAACTGTTCAGGCTTCACGGCTTGCTTAACTAACGCATCAATTTCAGCGTCAGATGGCCAGATGTCTTTCAGGTAAATCGGGTTACCTTCTTTGTCATAACCTAACGCATCTTTTTCGATATCAAAACGGATCGTACCAGCAATTGCATATGCCACAACAAGCGGTGGAGATGCCAAGAACGCTTGTTTTGCATATGGATGGATACGGCCATCGAAGTTACGGTTACCAGAGAGTACTGCGGTTGCGTACAAGTCACGGTCAATAATTTCTTGCTGAATAGCTGGATCTAACGCGCCAGACATACCGTTACACGTTGTACAAGCATAAGCCACAATACCAAAACCAAGTTTCTCTAAGTCTTTTAGAACACCTGCTTCTTCAAGGTAAAGTGCAGCCGCTTTTGAACCCGGTGCAAATGATGATTTCACCCAAGGTTTACGAACCAAACCAAGTTCATTCGCTTTACGTGCCAACAAACCTGCCGCCACGGTGTTACGTGGGTTAGAGGTGTTGGTACATGAAGTAATTGCAGCAATAATGATTGCGCCATCTGGCATTAAGCCATCAGAACGGTTTTCAACTACACCCGCAATGCCTTTTTCTTTTAGGTCACTGGTTGAAACACGTGCATGCGGGTTTGATGGACCAGCAATATTACGTGTGACTGTCGATAGATCAAAACGTAGTACACGTGGGTACTCTGCTTTGGTCATTTCAGATGCCCAAAGGCCAATTTCTTTTGCGTACTGTTCAACCAATGCCACTTGAGCATCTTCACGGCCTGTTAGGCGTAAGTAGTCGATTGTGTTTTGGTCGATGTAGAACATCGCAGCCGTAGCACCATATTCTGGTGTCATGTTCGAAATGGTGGCACGGTCGCCCACAGACATACTGTCAGCGCCTTCACCAAAGAACTCAAGGTAAGCACCAACCACACGCTCTTTACGCAAGAATTCAGTGAGAGCCAACACGATATCTGTTGCAGTAATGCCTGCCTGACGTTGACCAACCAACTCAACACCAATAATGTCTGGCAGACGCATCCAAGATGCACGGCCCAACATTACGTTTTCAGCTTCTAAACCACCTACACCCACAGAAATTACGCCCAAAGCGTCTGTATGTGGTGTATGTGAGTCTGTACCGACACATGTGTCTGGGAATGCTACGCCATCACGCGCCTGAATCACCGGAGACATTTTCTCTAGGTTAATCTGGTGCATAATGCCGTTCCCCGCAGGGATCACATCGACATTTTTAAATGCAGTTTTGGTCCACTCAATGAAGTGGAAACGGTCTTCGTTACGGCGATCTTCAACAGCACGGTTTTTTGCAAAAGCGTCTGGGTCAGCACCACCATATTCCACTGCTAAAGAGTGGTCGACAATGAGCTGTGTTGGTACAACTGGATTAACTTTAGATGGGTCACCGCCCTTCTCAGCAATCGCGTCACGCAAACCTGCAAGGTCAACCAATGCAGTTTGTCCCAAGATGTCATGACACACCACACGTGCAGGGTACCAAGGAAAGTCCAAGTCCTGACGGCGTTCAATCAACTGCGTTAAATAAGCAGTTAAGTTCTCGGCATCGGCACGGCGTACCAATTGCTCTGCGAGTACTTTAGAGGTGTAAGGCAGTTTTTCGTATGCGCCTGGCTGAATATCTTCAACGGCTTGACGCACGTCGTAGTATTCAAGCTGGGTACCTGCCAGCGGTTTACGGTATTTTGTGTTCATTAACCACGCTCCGCCAATGGTTTAAATTCAAGGTTTTCAGGGCCTGTGTAGTTCGCGCTTGGACGAATGATTTTGCCGTCTTGGCGTTGTTCAATTACGTGTGCTGACCAACCTGCTGTACGTGCAATTACGAATAACGGTGTAAACATGGCAGTTGGAACACCCATTAAGTGATAGCTCACCGCACTGAACCAGTCGAGGTTCGGGAACATGTTTTTCACTTCTTTCATCACTGCTTCCAAACGCTCAGCGATGAGGTACATTTTGGTATTCTCTTGCGCTTCTGCTAAGTCATGCGCTACTTTCTTGATCACTTCATTACGTGGGTCAGAAACTGTATATACAGGGTGACCAAATCCGATTACAACTTCTTTATTTTCAACACGTTTACGGATGTCAGCTTCTGCTTCGTCTGGATTGTCGTAACGTTGTTGAATCACGAATGCAACTTCGTTTGCACCACCGTGCTTAGGTCCGCGAAGTGCACCAATACCGCCTGTAATTGCCGAGTACATGTCAGAACCTGTACCTGCAACCACGCGTGACGTAAATGTAGATGCATTGAACTCATGCTCAGCATACAAAATAAGTGATGTATGCATCGCTTGAATCCACTCTTCACATGGTTTTTCACCATGAAGTAAGTGCAAGAAATGCGCTGCAATTGAGTCGTCATCAGTTTCAACTTCAATGCGACGACCGTTGTTGCTGAAGTGATACCAATAAAGCAGCATTGAACCTAAGCTTGCCATTAATTTGTCAGCAATGTCTTTTGCGCCCGCTTCATTGTGGTCTTCATGTTCTGGAGTTAAACAACCTAGAACTGAAACACCAGTACGCATCACATCCATTGGGTGTGCAGATGGTGGTAATTGCTCAAGTGCAGTTTTAAGTGCTGCCGGTAAACCACGAAGCGCTTTTAATTTTGCTTTATAAGCTTTGAGTTCAGCTTTGTTTGGTAATTTGCCATGTACGAGCAAGTGAGCAACTTCTTCAAACTCGCTACCTGCCGCAAGGTCAAGAATGTCATAGCCACGATAGTGCAAGTCGTTACCGCTACGTCCTACGGTACATAGTGCTGTGTTGCCTGCAACTTGTCCGCTAAGTGCAACTGATTTTTTTGGTTTGAAGCCTGTTGTTGTTTCATTTGAGCTCATAGAATCATCCTTTATATCAACCAGAATTTGTTGTTTGTTCAATTTTTACTTTGGTGAAAACGCGACAGCGTCTTGCCGAGTTCTCATCCAATTTTTGGATTAACCTGCCGTTCGCCTTACTTTTCACGGATGAAAAGTAAGCAAAAATCCTTGTTGGTCTGACGATATATCCCTATATCGCAGTCCAACGTAGCGGCATCCATGCCGCCCTCACGATAGCCAAGACCATCGCTTCCCCTTCTTTTAAAAGAGAGCTTATTTCTTTTTAGCAAATGCGTTGTCTAAGTAGTCTTCAAACGCGTAGTAGTTAATGCGTTCATATAACTCTTTACGCGTTTGCATAATATCAACCACGTTCTTTTGTGTACCTTCTTTACGTAAGGTTTCATACACAGTTTCGGCTGCCTTGTTCATGGCACGGAAAGCAGAAAGCGGATAAAGCGCAAGGCTTACATCGGCAGATGCTAACTCTTCAGTAGTAAACAATGGTGTAGAACCAAACTCGGTAATGTTTGCCAAAATTGGTACGCCTGTCTTCTGAGCAAATTGCTTGTACATATCAAGCTCGGTAATTGCTTCAGGGAACAACATGTCTGCGCCTGCCTCAATGTAGGCACCCGCACGGTCAATGGCAGCTTGTAAGCCTTCAACCGCTAACGCATCGGTACGTGCCATAATCACGAAGCTGTCATCACCACGCGCATCAACCGCAGCTTTAATACGGTCAACCATTTCTTCTTGAGTCACAATGGCTTTGTTCGGACGGTGACCACAACGTTTTGCACCCACTTGGTCTTCAATGTGCATTGCCGCAGCACCAAACTTAATGAGTGATTTCGTAGTACGTGCAATGTTAAATGCAGAAGCACCAAAGCCTGTGTCAGCATCGACTAATAATGGAAGATCACATACATCGGTAATACGGCGTACGTCTGTCAACACATCATCAAGGTTACTGATTCCTAAATCAGGTAAGCCTAAAGAACCAGCTGCTACACCACCACCTGATAAGTAAATCGCTTTATAACCTGCACGTTTTGCCAAAAGTGCATGATTGGCATTGATGGTTCCCACCACTTGTAATGGCTTTTCTTGGGCTACGGCATCGCGAAATAGCTGACCTGCGGATTGTTTAGCCATTGTTATGTTCTCCTTGTGCTTGTAGCAGTGTTTGCTCAATAATTTTGTAAGAAGCATTGATATGTCGATGCATGAGCAGCTCGGCAAGTTCACCATCGCCTTCTGCAATTGCATCTAAAATACGGATATGTTCGTCCCAAGCTTTGCTCGGTCGATCGGGTGTGTTTGAAAACTGAATTCGGTACATACGGATGAGATGATAAAGCTCATCACATAGCATTTTTTCTAGGGTTTTATTGCCACTACTTTTGATAATGCAGTAGTGAAAATCGTCCTGCCCTTCTTGCAAGTAATATCCTTTACCTGCTTTAAAGTTTTCATCTTCGGCATGCATACGCAAAACATCACGTAGCGCCAAAATTTGCTTTTTATCAATATGCTGTGCCGCAAGTTTGCAAGCCAAACCTTCTAAAGACGCACGAATCTGGTAAAGCTCTTTAAACTGTTGCAGTGAAAGCGAAACCACGCGCGCACCCACATGTGCAGTACGCTCAACCAAACGTTGCCCTTCAAGGCGATGAATCGCTTCGCGCAAAGGCCCACGACTAATACCATAAGTGCGTGCCAGTTCAGGCTCGGAAATCTTGCTGCCTGCCGGAATTTGACCCAAAACAATCGCCGTCTGTATTTGCTTAAATACATGCTCGGTCAGTGTTCTTCCCTGACTTTGTAATGGCTCTGGTGCGAAGGTCAAATCTTGCATATTGTCGACAATTTTTAATCAATTATGAGTTTTATAGCGGGATGAATGAAAAAAATCAAGGTGATTGTTGACACTTTTCAGAACGCATCAGGTCAATTTTTATAGCCTGACCGCTTATATCACCTTATATTTAAACAATTAAACCACTTTCCAATTAATATATATAAAACAGTTACTTAATATTAATTTACCTATAGATTTATGGCACTTTTTTAGTTGCTTTTCGGCCTCTAATCTTTTGTTTCAAACTTTAGTCTACAACCAATGTATTACAGCAAGATTGTAGACAATCTGCTTCAATGAAAGCATAAGTTAGAAATTAGTTTCTATTTACCGTAATTTCTTTTAAATCTTTTTATCATTTTCATCCAGAAAATATCGATATTAGTGAAATTATCAGGTGCTTCACGGTAGCTTTATTGATACATTATTGAGCATCGACATAGTTGTAGCGTATTTTTCGAGACAGAAAAAACCCAGCACTATGCATATTGTTGAATGAAAGGACTTTTTTGATGTTTCAACATATCCCCCCATACGCAGGCGATCCAATTCTCTCTTTAATGGAACAGTTCAATGCTGATACTCGTTCTGAAAAAGTAAACTTGAGTATTGGTCTTTATTATAACGAAGACAGCATTGTTCCTCAGTTAGAGACCATTATCGAGGCGCAAAAGCGTATTGAGCCTAAGAACGGTAAAACCAAACTTTATTTGCCAATGGAAGGCTTCAAACCTTACCGTGAAGCAATTCAAGCACTTTTATTTGGTGCAAACAGCCCAGCAGTTAAAGCTGGCCGTGCTGTAACCATCCAAACGCTTGGTGGTTCAGGTGCATTGAAAGTTGGTGCAGATTTCTTAAAAACTTATTTCCCAAATTCAGACGTTTGGGTAAGCCAACCAACTTGGGATAACCACGTTGCGATTTTCAATGGCGCTGGCATCAAAACTCATTTCTACCCATATTTCGATGCAGAAACGCGTGGTGTAGATTTTGACGGTATGTTGTCTACACTTAAAACTTTGCCTGAGCAAAGCATTGTGTTGTTACACCCATGCTGCCATAACCCAACGGGTGCTGACTTAAACCCAGCGCAATGGGACCAAGTGATTGCAGTATTAAAAGATCGTAACCTTATTCCATTCCTAGACATCGCTTACCAAGGTTTTGGTGACGGTATGGAAGAAGATGCGTATGCAATCCGTGCCTTAGACCAAGCGGGTCTAAACTTCATCGTGAGCAACTCGTTCTCTAAAATCTTCTCTTTATATGGCGAACGCGTTGGTGGCTTAACTTTCGTATGTGACGATGCAGAAGCTGCTCAGTGCACATTCGGTCAGTTAAAAGCGACTGTACGCCGTATTTACTCTAGCCCTCCTACAACAGGTGCTTGGCTAGTTGATGAAGTGTTAAATGACGCTGAACTTAACCAACAATGGCAAGGTGAAGTGAAAGAGATGCGTGAGCGTATTATCAAAATGCGTAGCATCTTGAAAGACGAACTCACTAAAGCATTACCAGACCGTGACTTTAGCTACCTTGTAAACCAAAAAGGTATGTTTAGCTACACAGGTCTAACTGCTGAGCAAGTAGATATCTTGCGTGAAGAATATGCAATCTACTTAGTACGTAGTGGCCGTATTTGTGTAGCAGGTTTAAACATGAACAATGTTTACACTGTTGCTAAAGCGATGGCTGAAGTGCTTGCTAAATCAGTAGAAGCAGCATAAATCATCTATTAAAAAAGGCGCTTCGGCGCCTTTTTTTATGTCTCGATATTACGATTTAGCCTTACCCCAATATTTCAGTTTTGAGGTATGGCCAATACCCACATTAAAGCTATTGGTTGGGTCGAGTTTTTGATAGAAATTGGCTAATGCAGGTTTGGCAATGTAAAGATGCCCAACATTATGCTCTGCCGGATATTCAGCACGGCGCGCATCGAGTAATTTCCACATTTGATGTTCCATTTCTAACGGATCATTACCCTTTTTAAGAATATAGTCCTGATGGAAAACATGACAAAAGAAATGCCCATAATAGAGTTTATGGATGATTTTCTTTTCCATCTCGGCTGGTAATTGCTCTACCCATTCACGGTCATTACGGCGTAGCGCAATATCAAGCGCTACAATATCTTCAACTTCACTACGGTGCGTATCACGATAACGAATTGCCGCCCCTGCAATCGCAAAACGGTGTAAGAACGCCTTTCGACCTTCCTCTTCACTACATACGAAATAGTTGCCTGACTGATGCACTGCAAAATATTCTTTTAAAAACTGCTCGGTCTGAGCTTTTGAATTATTTTCAACACGTAACACTAAATGGTGCTCATAACGATCTCGATATTCGGTCATACGCTTAGGCAAATGACTCGGTAAAAAGAAGGTAATCGCCTGTAAAATCTGGTCTGTTAAACCTTTAATTTTAAATTTTTCTAAAAAGCCATCGACTTTGTCTTTCATCGCGAAAGCTTTTGGAACATTGGCTGTACCAAACTTTTCAATAAATAAGAAGGTGTCTTTTCCGTACTTTTCACCAATCAAATAAGCATCACGGTGAATATATTCGCCCGCAATTGGCAAGCTTGGCAGTGAGGTCAGTAAGTAGCGACGAATAGCCGTTAAATCATCGGCATCATTACTACCAATATAAAAAACACTGCTCTCTACTTTTTCATAGGTATCAAGGCGTACAGCAAACACACAGACCTTACCTGCCGAACCCGAGGCTTCAAACAAACGTGACGGGTCTGCATTAAAACGAGCAGGCGTATCTTCATCGACCTGAGTCACGTCGTGCGCATAGCGATGGTCCGATGCCTGCTTTTCGTTGTCATCTAAAATATCTACGGCTTGGTATTGCTGCTTCTCTAAACGAGTCAAAATTTCTTCGGGTGTCGAGCCCAAATTTACGCCTAAATGATTCACCAGCTCTAATTGACCAGCAGCATTGACCTGAGCATATAATGCCAGTTCCGTATACGCAGGACCACGGCGTACCAGTGCACCACCAGAGTTATTACACACACCACCAAGTACCGATGCACCAATACAAGATGAACCAATCACCGAATGTGGTTCACGATTATAGCCTTTTAAAATTTGCTCTAAATTATCTAAGGTCGCACCCGGTAAACAAATGACTTGCTTGCCGTCATGGATGACTTGAATACCCTTTAAACGGCGGGTACTCATCACCAAAACAGGACGATCATAGTCATCGCCATACGGAGTTGAACCACCGGTCAATCCCGTATTGGCCGCCTGCATAATCACAATACAGTCTGCCTCAATTGCAGCCTGCAACACTTGCCATTGCTCTAGCAAGGTCCCTGGTACAACCACTGCAAGCACTTTCCCCTCACCAAAACGACGACCTTGACGGTACTGACGCGTACTTTGATCATCGGTCAAAACATAAGAACGCCCTACAATATTCTGTAAATGTTCGATCACTGCTTGAGGGGAAAATGTTTGCATGATGGTTTCCTTTTGGTCATCCATACCACATAGTTTTTTTAAATTTAGAGCAACACGACGTAGTCTTACAGGGAAAACTTCGATGTAAGCAGCTCATTGACGCTTAGCACCAGCAGCTAATCTCTAGGTATTAGATTTAATGCAAATTGGCGACGCATTGGCGGCAGGGATGCCGCCTGTTGAGCAACCGTACAAGGAAGTACGGTTTGCTCAACAAAAGGTTTTTTGGTTACTTTTGACCTTTCAAAAGTGACAAATGCCTATACGTAAAACATCAGCAAATCACCAAATTTTGAGGCTGTGCTTACTGCTTCACTTACTATGTTTTAAAGTCCTTGTTTAATCGCCTGTACTAAACAATCCGTATTAATATCCGAAATCGACTTAGCACCCGTTAAGGTCATCGCAACACGCATTTCCTTATCAATTAAATCAAGTAAGTTCGACACACCTTGTCCACCTGCTGCTGCCAAGGCATAAACAAACGCACGGCCAAGTAAAACCGTATCGGCACCGAGCGCCAACATACGCACCACATCTAAACCATTACGAATGCCTGAGTCAGCCAAAATCGCCAAATCACCTTTAACTGCGTCGGCAATTGCAGGTAATGCACGAGCAGATGACATCACGCCATCTAACTGACGACCGCCGTGATTCGACACTACAATCCCATCTGCACCAAAACGCACAGCATCTTTGGCATCTTCAGGATCTAAAATACCTTTAATCACCATTGGGCCATCCCAAAACTCACGAATCCACTCAAGGTCCTTCCATGAAATGGATGGGTCAAAGTTCGAGCCTAACCAGCCAATATAGTCTTCAAGCCCAGTCGGTTTACCTAAATATTTAGAGATATTCCCGAGGTCATGCGGACGTCCCATTAAGCCAACGTTCCATGACCAGTGCGGATGAAACACTGACTGCATATAACGGCGCATCGCAGCATTTGGCCCACTCATACCCGAATGGGCATCACGATAACGTGCACCCGGCACAGGCATATCTACGGTAAACACCAGTGTTGAACAACCCGCCGCTTTTGCACGTTCCAAAGCATTACGCATAAAACCACGGTCACGTAATACATAAAGCTGAAACCACATTGGACGGTTAATTGCAGGTGCAACTTCTTCAATCGGACAAACAGAAACCGTTGAAAGCGTAAATGGAATACCCTTTTTATCGGCTGCCATTGCGGCTTGCACTTCACCACGGCGTGCATACATACCTGTTAAACCTACAGGTGCCAAGGCAACTGGCATCGACAGCGTTTCATTAAACAGTTTTGTCTCTAAACTCAACGCGGACATGTCATTCAGCACACGCTGACGCAATGCAATTTCTGACAAATCTTGTACGTTACGCTTTAAGGTATATTCCGCATACGCTCCACCATCAATATAGTGAAATAAAAAGGGGGGTAAGCGACGTTGTGCCGCAGCACGATAATCATTGCCAGAAGAAATAATCATTTTGAATCAACTCTATTTAAACGGTTTGCACGTTTCTGGCGAGCTTCGTCTTCATCCAGAGAACGCACATGATTAATCACAAATTCAATATGACCGCAGACAGCTTGGCGTGCGGCCTCGGGATCTTTACGATCAATAGCATCCATCACCTGAAAATGCTGCTCGCTGAGCAAGTCACCATTTACGGGGTCGTTATAAACTTTCTTACGCCCTAACAAGACGTTGTATTGCAGCAAATCAAATAGACTTCGCATCATTTGAATCAGCACCACATTGTGAGATGCTTCAGCAATCGCTAAGTGGAATTCAGCATCCGCGACCGCAGCCTGTGCTGAGTCACCCGCATTTTGATGGCGACTAATTTCATTAAAATAATGATGAATTTTGGCGCGATCTTCTGGGGTCGAACGTAACGCGGCATACCATGCCGTCCCCCCTTCGAGCACCAAACGCGCCTCTTGCACATCAAAACGGTATAACGGATCTTCTTCAATCAGGTTACTGATTGGATTCACAATCAGTTGCTGTGGCCATTGTTCAGGTAATTGCTGAATATAAGTTCCATCGCCACGGCGGCTAATCAGTACACCTTGACTATTGAGCTGTTGAATTGCTTCACGCAAAGACGGACGAGAAACCCCTAAGCTAGTTGCAAGCTGGCGCTCGGCAGGCAAACGATCACCTTTTTTCATGTGACGCTCTTCAATTAATGCCTGCAATTTCATGACCACTTGATCGGAGATTCTCATCGCGTTTCCTTCACTGGAGTTATGGAATCATCCACGGAACCAGATATGCCTGAACCGTGATAATGATGCCAACAAAGACAGTGAATATGATGCTATGTTTTACCGTGAAACGGAACAAGTCAGACTCTTTTCCAACTAAGCCTACTGCGGCACAAGCAATCGCAATCGACTGTGGCGAAATCATTTTACCTGTCACACCACCACTGGTATTCGCAGCGACCAATAACACTTCCGGAATACCAATTTGCTGAGCGGTGGTTGCTTGTAATGCCGAGAATAAAGCATTTGAAGAAGTGTCTGAACCAGTAAGGAACACACCAAGCCAACCCAAAAATGGCGAGAAGAAAGTAAACGCATGACCCGTATGCGATAGAGCCAGAGCCAAAGTTGCAGATAAACCTGAATAGTTCGCAATAAAAGCAAATGCCAACACCATACCAATCGAGTAAATCGGTGTTTTTAACTCATTGAGCGTCTCACCGAAGGTTGTTACTGCCTCACTTGGTTTCATTTTTAAGAAAATAACTGTGATGATCGCAGCAATAAAAATTGCAGTACCTGTTGCAGAGAACCAGTCAAACTTATAAATCGCTTCGTATGGTTTCATCTCGGACACAATCGGTGGCATTTTCTCGACCAATTTGTGTAAATACGGCACTTCAAGTTTAAAAATCCAGTGTTCAAGAGCGCCATCTTTTGCAAATAATGCTTTAAATGGCTTAACGCTCCAGATGGTGACCATTACCGTTAAAATAGCAAATGGAGACCATGCCTTTGCAATTTTCCCAATGCTATAACGTTGAACTGTTGTAGGTTGCTGAGTCAAAGTCTGACCCGCTTCAGGTTCAAAACGGAAAATATGTTTTGGTTTCCAAACACGGAATAACAACGTCAGACTGACCAATGAAGCAATTGCTGCGGTAATGTCTGGTAACTCAGGGCCAATAAAGTTAGAGGTGAGATACTGAGCAATCGCAAAAGCACCACCACCGACCAATACCGCAGGCCAAGTTTCCTTAACACCACGCCAGCCATCCATAATTGCCATAATCCAGAACAGCACAATAATGGTTAAAAATGGCAACTGACGACCCACCATCTGGCTAATTTCCATAGTGTCTACACCGGAAACCTGCCCCGCCACAATAATTGGAATACCCATTGCACCGAATGCAACTGGTGCTGTATTTACGATCAAACATAAACCAGCAGCGTAAAGTGGCTTAAACCCTAAGCCGACAAGTAGTGCTGCGGTAATTGCGACAGGAGCACCAAAGCCTGCAGCTCCTTCAAGGAAAGTACCAAATGCGAAACCAACGAGTAACATTTGCAGACGTTGGTCTTCGGTAATAGATAGAATGCTTGAGCGGATAACTTCAAACTGGCCTGTTTTTACCGAAATCTTGTATAGAAAAACTGCCCCGATAATGATCCATGAAATTGGCCATAGACCGTAGAAGAAACCGTAAATGATTGACGCAAAGGCCATTTGACCCGGCATTTGATAGAAAAATAGCGCAATCAGTAATGCAATAATAACTGTGCCCGTACCCGCGATACTGCCTTTTAAACGAAAAACAGCTAAGGCCAAAAAGAAGAAAATAATCGGGATTAATGCAACCGCACTAGACAGCCAAATATTATTTAAAGGGTCATAAAGTTGTTGCCACATATTGAGCATTGTCATCTCCTTGAAATGCCGAGGCGAATTTTTGTACCTTAAAATTTCAACATTCAACACAAATTGGTATGACCAATTAAAATTTAAGTGCAAATGTTTTTCCTTAAACCACAATGCGCATCATAAACACAGTTATTGGCAAGATCAATGATTAAATAATTACCACAATTGGTATGACCAATATAGCCAAGAAAAATCAAGCCATTTCTCATCTATAATTTTTTTTATTCGACTAAAGTCGTAAAAAAGCTTCCTTATAAACTTAAATAAGACCTACAGAAATGAAGTGCAAAATTTGAATATAAAAACTATAAACGTACCAATTTGATGATCTATGTATAATGTGCACACAACTCAAACCACATGTATTGAATTGAATAATGACTACTTTAACGTGTTTTAAAGCTTATGATATCCGAGGCAAACTCGGCACCGAATTGAATGAAGAAATCGCCTATAAAATTGGCCGCGCTTACGGACAAATCTATAAACCAAAAACTGTGGTTGTAGGTTGTGATATTCGTCTAAGCAGTGAGGCTTTAAAACAAGCGACCATCCGCGGTTTAAATGATGCGGGTGTGAATGTGCTTGATTTAGGCATGACGGGTACTGAAGAAGTGTACTTTGCCGCTTTTCATTTAGACGTACAAGGTGGTATAGAAGTAACTGCGAGTCATAATCCAATGGACTATAACGGTATGAAATTGGTTCGAGAAAATGCTCGTCCAATTAGTGCCGATACTGGTTTAAAAGAAATTCAGGCTTTAGCAGAGACCAATAACTTTGAAGAAGTTAGCCAAAAAGGTACAACGCAAAGCTATAACATTTTGCCTGAGTTCGTTGACCATCTACTGACTTATATTGAACCTGCAAAAATCCGTCCATTAAAGTTAGTGGTAAACGCGGGTAATGGTGCAGCTGGTCATGTGATTGATGCCATTGAAGAAAAATTTAAAGCGCTTAACGTACCTGTTGAATTTATTAAAATTCATCATGAAGCAGATGGTACGTTCCCAAATGGAATTCCTAACCCAATTTTAATTGAAAACCGTGACAGTACCCGAAATGCTGTTCTTGAGCATAAAGCAGATATAGGTATTGCATGGGACGGCGACTTTGACCGCTGTTTCTTGTTCGATGAAAAAGGTCAATTCATTGAGGGCTACTATATTGTCGGCCTATTGGCTCAAGCTTTCTTAATCAAACAGTCAGGCGAAAAAATTGTGCATGACCCACGTTTAGTGTGGAACACATTTGATATCGTCGACGAATATAAAGGTGTTGCTGTACAGTCAAAATCGGGGCATGCATTTATTAAAGATGTTATGCGTGAACACAATGCAGTATACGGCGGTGAAATGAGTGCCCATCACTATTTCCGTGATTTTGCTTACTGTGACAGCGGTATGATTCCTTGGTTACTCACCATTGCTCTACTCTCTGAAACAGGACAATCTCTCTCAACACTCGTTGAAAATATGATTGCCAAGTTCCCTTGTAGTGGTGAAATCAACTTTAAAGTAGCCGATACGCAAACTACGATTCAAAAGATTTTCGACTTCTATGCCGATCAAAATCCACAAATTGACCGTACCGATGGTGTAAGCCTCGACTTTGGCGCATGGCGTTTTAATGTCCGTGCTTCAAACACCGAGCCTTTACTACGTCTCAACATTGAAAGCCGTGCAGACCGCCAAGCTCAGCCAATGCAACATTATGTAGATGAGTTGACGGGCTTAATTCAGTCTTAATAATTCCTATATAATAGAGATGGAAATTACTTTTCCATCTCTATTTGAGTATTTTGCATAATCTTATAAGTATGATTATGCCCATCTAAAACATCCTTATTTAGATTTTCATAATCTTTTAACAATACTTTTTTATCAAAATTACACGTTGGATTTTCATTAATAAATTTTTGATGAATGGCGCTATAACAACTTGAAACATCATCAACAAATTGATAGTAATCTGACAACGGTAGTCCTACTAACTTTAATAATTTTGGAGCAACGAAACTTGCAGCAAGATAAGGTTGCTTCAAAGGCTTCTTATCTAATTTATAATTGCTCCACACTACAAACGGAGTCTGGTAATTTTTTAGATTAGTTCGCTCGGGATCATCTTTAAAAAAACCATAGCTATCATAAACTTCTTGGAGATTCGGTAAATGATCACCAAAAGCCACTAAAATTGTTGGTCGATCTATTGTCTTTAAATATTCAGCGAGTTCTTTTAACTTTTGGTTAGCACGCACAGTTCCAGCAGTATAAGTACTTAGTTTTTGTTTTTCAGTTTCAGACAACTCTTTATTAAATTTATAATTTTGTTTACCAAAGCGATCATCATTATACATTGGATGATTTTCGACAGTAATCGCATAAATAAACTTTGGCTGCTGCTCATTTTCTTTTAAAGTAGACTTAATCGAATCAAAAATAAGATCATCTGTGGCCCAGCCCCCTTGATTAAATATGTTACTCCGATCTTTTTGGGCGATCATATTTTCAAGTGATATAAATTTCTCAAATCCTAACTCTGGATATACCTTATTACGATTATAGTAATAACTGTAGTTATTATGCATTGCAACTGTTTGATAACCAATTGATTTTAAATAATAAGGTAAAGCATAAATTGGTTTTTTTAGTTTAGAGACATATAACAATTCATTTGGGAAAAAAGTCGTATTCAGACTCGTAAGCACTTCAAATTCTACATTCGCAGTACCTCCGCCAAAAGTAGGCGACAATAAATTAGATACTTGATTTTGTTGAACAAAAGACAATAAATCTTTCGGAAGCTCATTATCTAATTTGTGTGAATCCCAAAAAGACTCCTCCATTACTACAATAATATTTGGATATTGAGGAGTTTTATTCTCTAACGGATGTAAAATATGATGTTGGTGCAAAATTTGTTGTATCGCTGATTCAGATACTTTGCGACTAGGTAACAATACGCTGGTTACATTATCCAATACTTTAGAAACGTAAAAAGTCACAAATCCATAATCTTGTATCTTCCGGTAGTCACCAACCCAATCATTTCTGGTATTTGGAAATTCCTGCAAGCTAGCACAAATCATAGGTTTTCTTTCAGAAAAACAAGCGCCTGTAGGGTTCCTAATAAAATTTAAGTAAATTAAACCACTACTGATTAGTCCAAAGATAATGATATTAGGGACATAGGTATGAAAAGTGGCTTTACTTTCTTTACGTAGAGCAATTAAAAGTATGATAAGAAAGAAAATAATAAGAGTAAAAAAGATAAGTTGTAAGTGCCAAGGAGTGGCTTTCATTGCTTCTGGAAGTAAAAAAATATCTTCAGGACTTAAATTGCTAAATAAATACTGTTGCTTCTTTTTATTAATAAAATTTAAAAATATAACGAATAATTGGCTTAAAAAAATTGCAGCATATTTACGACCAACCACAATAAAAAATAGTTGAATTACCGCGTAGTTAAAAAGAATTGAAAAAATAGCCTTTTCTGAAATCAAATAGGTATAAAACTTATGCCCAGTTAAATTCATGTCCCATGCAACATATATACCTACACAGGTAGATAAAAAGGCAATAAAGATGAATAACAGTTGTTGACGTAGAAAAACCATGACTGCAAAAAGAGGCTAACGGAATTGTGGCGAATACTAGCATGAAAATAACCGCTACAACTGCTGTCTCTTTAGAAAACACGCGTTCTATTGACCAACAACTGCTATATATTTGAATTTAGAAAATTTAAATAATTAGCTCTTATAACCCGCCGGATTCTGCTTTTGCCAATTCCAGCTATCCTTAAGCATATCTTCTAAACCGTATTGAGGTTTCCAGTCCAACTCAGCAACTGCACGAGCATTGTCAGCAAAAGAAGTCGCAACATCCCCTGCTCTACGTGGAGCGAACTCAAAAGCAACAGGTACGCCATTCACTTGTTCAAAGGTATTTTTTACTTGTAAAACAGATGAACCATTACCTGTACCAATATTCCATGCACGGCAACCTTGCGCCTGTAGACGGTTATTTAAAGCGCATAAATGTGCATTCGCCAAGTCAACAACATGGATATAATCTCGCACACCTGTACCATCTACTGTATCGTAATCATTACCATAAATGGATAATTTTTCACGACGACCAACAGCAACTTGAGTCACATAAGGCATTAAATTATTTGGGATACCTTGCGGGTCTTCACCAATACGCCCACTCTTATGTGCACCTACTGGGTTAAAATAACGTAGTAAAGCAATAGACCATTTAGAGTCAGCTACTGAAAGTTTTTGTAATAATTGCTCAACAATTAGTTTTGTATATCCATAGTTATTACTTGGCATACCTGTTGGCATTTCTTCATTTAAAGGAGAGGTATTTGCTTCATCATATACTGTCGCAGAAGAGCTAAATACTAATGTATAAACACCAGCTTTCTCCATTGACTTCACCAGTTGAATACTCCCTGCAATATTATTATCAAAATAAATAAGCGGTTTTTCCTGGCTTTCACCCACTGCTTTTAAACCTGCAAAATGAATAACCGCATCAATTGTATGCTCTTGAAACACTCGATCAAGCTCGTCAAAATTCCGAATATCACCCTCCACAAAAGTTAAACTTTTTTGAGTAATCTCTTGAACTCTATTTAAAGATTCTTTTGAGCTATTTGAAAGATTATCAAATACAATAACTTCATGGCCTGCTTCTAAAAGCTCTACACAAGTGTGTGAACCAATATAACCTGCACCACCTGTAACTAAAATTTTAGCCATCGACTTTTCCTAATAAAATTTTAATCAAACCACGTGTTGAAGCATCAAGTGTTGAAAGATCATTTTGAGCACCATTTAAAATTGGAAGTAACTGATCAGCAATCTGCTTACCTTTTTCAACACCCCATTGATCAAACGGATTAATATTCCAAATTACCGACTGAACAAATACCTTATGTTCATATAAAGCAATTAACATCCCTAAACTATATGGATTTAGTTCTTTTAAAAGTAATGTCGAACTCGGCTGATTACCTTCATATTGTTTATAAATTGGTAAATTCTTTAGTTCAGCTGAATCCAAAGCTTCATTACCAAAAGCCAATAAACGTGATTGCGCCAAACAGTTTGAAAGTGCAAGATGATGTTGCTCAACTAATGCTTCAGCATTTTCTACATAAGTAAAATGATCTGCATTATAACGTCTTATAGGAGCAATAAAATCACAAGTTACTGCCTGAGTTCCTTGATGGAGTAACTGGTAAAATGCATGCTGAGCATTTGGGCCAACCTCACCCCATACAATTGGGCAAGTGTCTAATTCAACTTTTTGTCCATCACGTTGTACTGACTTACCATTAGATTCCATTTCAAGCTGCTGCAAATAGGCTGCAAAATATTTTAAACGGCCATCATAAGGTAATACAGCATGGGTCTGTATATTTAAAAAATTATTATTCCAGACCCCTAATAATGCCATGAGAACCGGTATATTTTGCTCAAAGCTTGTATTTTGAAAGTGTTCATCGACAGCATGTGCACCAGCTAAAAGCTGCTGAAACCCATCAATCCCAACTGACAATGCAATAGGTAAACCAATACACGACCAAAGAGAATAACGTCCACCTACCCACTCCCAAAGCAGCAACTGGTTTTCAGGAGCAATTCCCCATTCGGTCATTTTATCAGCTTTTGTAGAAACACCAATAAAATGACTTTTTACAACGCGTTCATGTTTTCCTAACGCTTTTTCAAGCCACTGACGAACTGTTTGTGCATTGGATAAAGTATCAATAGTGCCAAATGACTTTGAAGAAATAATAAATAAAGTCGTTTCCGGACGCAGTTGATGGAGTAAGTCTGATAACTGGCTACCATCCATAGTCGAAACAAAGTGTACATTAAGTGGTTTGGCAGTTTTTACTTTAAAATCGCATAGTGCATGGGTCACCATTTGAGGTCCTAAATCGGAACCACCTACACCAATATTAACTACATCCTGAATCACTTCACCCGTAGCACCGCGGTATTGCCCAGCATGGATTTTTTCAACCAAAGCGTACATACGCTGTAATTGAGTATGAACCTGTTTTGTGAGTTCGGGAAATTTAGAATATTCCAATGGTAAACGTAAGGCCCAGTGCATAGCTGCACGCTGCTCAGTACAGTTGACTTTGTCTTGGGAAAATAAGCGCTCAATCCAGTGAGTTAATTGTTTCGTCTTTGCTAAAGCAAACAATTGTTCTAAAACACTTTTAGTTATACGGTGTTTACTATAATCAAAAACCAATTGATCGAACTTTACCGAATAGTTTTGAAAGCGGTCTTGCTCGGCTGTAAATAATTCTTTGATATGTAATTTTGAATTCTTCTCAACCAAGGAATGAAGCTGTGCTATAGGCGAGACTAACTCTTTAGGAAACTTCTCGATAGATTTATTCATAATCGACCTACTCCTTCATAAGCGAAACCTTTTGCTTTCACATATGCCGGATCGTAAATATTACGCCCATCCAAAATAAGAGGATGCTGCATTAATTGTTGCAACTGTTTAAAATCAGGGCTCCAATATTGTTTCCATGCCGTCACTAAGCATAAAGCATGGGCACCCTGTACGGCTTCATATTGATCAGCACATAAAACTAGATCTTCGCGATCTCCATAAGTTGTTGCAATCTCATCTAAGGCTTGCGGGTCATGCAAACGCACTTTTACCCCTTGTGCCCATAATGCAGCTAACAAAATATGAATAGGTGAGTTATGAGTACTAGAGGTGTTTTCCTTAAATGAAGCCCCCCAGATCGCAACAGTTTTACCGCTCAAATCACAGTGATAATAATTCCATAATTTACGGAATAAAATTTCTTTTTGTTGCTCATTAATCGCCCACACTTGCTCTAGCAACTGACTTTTAGCCCCTGTTCCAGATACAGTACTCGAAAGCGTTAAAATATCATGTGAAAAGTTTTCACCACCAAATCCAACACCTGCCGACAAATAGGCTGCACCAATACGTGTATCTGCAGCAATACCATGTTTTACATTAGCAATATCAATACCGAGTTTTTCGGCCACCATCGCCAAATCATTCATGTAGCTAATACGGGTTGCCAACATTCCCGAAATGCTGAGCTTTGTAAATTCAGCATCTAAAATTGGCATAAATAAATATTGATAGCTAAAACGGAAAAAAGGACGTAACAGCTCTTGCATAGTGTCCTGAGCATAACTCGATTCAACACCAACAATTACATGTTTTACGTTCAGCACGCTATTAATCGCATTTCCTTCTTGAATCACATCAGGAAAATAAACCCACTCATCTTTTGGCAAATGTTGTTTTAATTGATTCGTACCATGTAGACCAAAAGTAGAGCCATTGATCATTAAACGTGGATGAACTATCGGGCGCTCACTCAACTTTTCAACTGTTTTTAAAGCAAGCTCGATTTGTGTTGGGCTAAAACAAAATAAATAAACTTCAATATCTAAAGGAATTTCAGAAAAAGGACTTTCTTTTAAAAAACCTGCTTTTCTCTGTTTATTTAAATAATGATTAACTTCTTGATCTTGATAAGAAAGTATAGAAATGTTTTCTTCACAGGTGACACTTGTACACCAATAGATCTGATTGCCATATTCAGCTAATAATGCTGCCATTACACCAGCATGTAAGGTGGTTCCAAATACCGCGATTTTCATTGTACACCTGATTTTAATATTCTATAAAATTCTCTTCCCTCTCCAAGAAGAGAATATATTGCTCTGTTCATATATTTATTCGTTTTTACAAATAGTTAAGCAAAGCTACAAAATTTTATAATTTAAGCTCCTGAATTAACTGTTTAAAATCATTTCCTAACTTAGGGTGTTCAACTCCATAGTGTAGTACAGCTTTTAAATAGCCAATCTTACTACCACAATCAAACGTTTGACCTTGCATACGATAAGCTTCAACAGTATCTGTTTCTTGAAGCATTGCAATTGCATCAGTTAACTGAATTTCATTACCCGCACCTTTCGGCGTGTTCTCAAGTAATTGCATAATCTTGGCAGGTAACACATAGCGGCCAACCACCGATAAGTTTGATGGTGCAGAGCCTACTGCGGGCTTTTCAACAATACCCTGCATAGCAATACTTTCACCTTCATTTGGGCTATGTTTTACATCCACAATCCCATATTGATCTACTAAATGGTCTGGTACTGCTTCAACCATGATTTGAGCAGCTTGGCTTGAGTTATAGCGAGAAATCATACGAGATAGATCATTTTGTCCAGAGCTATCTTTCACTAATACATCTGGTAATAGCACAGCAAAATCATCTTGACCGACAACACTCTTTGCACATAAAACAGCATGCCCTAAGCCTAAAGGCCGAGGTTGTCTTATACTTACTACACTCACATGCTCAGGCACAATTTGAGTAATCTCTGCAAGTAAATCGAATTTTTTCTTTTGTTCTAGGGTGGTTTCCAACTCAAAGTTACGATCAAAATAATTTTCAATTGATGCTTTCGATGAATGAGTCACTAAAATAATTTGTTCAATTCCAGCCTCTACCGCCTCGCGTACTACATATTCAATTGCAGGACGATCAACGACCGTTACCATTTCCTTTGGAATAGACTTACTTGCCGGTAGAAAACGTGTACCTAAACCGGCTACTGGTAAAACTGCTTTTTTGATCATAAGAAATATTTCAAGATATAAAATTTACTTTACAGATGAGTCGACATTTTCTTGGACGTCATTACCTTTAAATAGAGATGGTCCTACATGTCCTGGTGCATTAATACCTTCGCGTCTTAACATCACTTTAACTGTTTTAAACATGATTTTAAAATCAACCCAAACACTATGATTGTCTACATACCAAACGTCACATTTAAACCGTTCTTCATAATCCAGTTCATTACGTCCACTGACCTGAGCTAAACCAGTCATTCCAGGACGGACTTCTAAGCGACGTGCTTGTTCTGGAGAATATAAAGCAACAAAGTCTTTTAACATTGGACGAGGACCTACCACACTCATATCACCTTTTAAAACATTAATAAGCTGTGGCATTTCATCTAAGCTAGTAGAACGTAATTTCTGCCCAAATGGAGTAATACGCGCCTCATCTGGCAATGGATTCCCCTGCGCATCAAAGGCATCCTTCATCGAACGAAACTTAATCATTTTAAATAATTTTCCGTCCTTTCCAGGTCTTTCTTGATAAAAGAATATTGGTGAACCTAAATTTTTACGGACCTTATAAGCAACTATCAGAAATATTGGCGACAGTACGGTTAGAGCTATTAAAGAAATGACTATGTCTACTAAGCGTTTCATATTTTCATTCACTCATTTTTTAATATCTTTACGAAGAAAGGTATTATAAATTTTACCTAGCATATTTGCTGGCAACAGTCTAAAGGCAGACCGTATCAGAAACAGCATATTAGCATATACAGGATTTTGTAACTTTAGTTGTTTTTTTAAATCTAGTAACTGTTTTTCACTTTTAATATATTGGAAACCTTTACGACGGCCATGCATACCATTATCAATTCTTGCATAGACCAAAACATCAGCTAAGTTTTGAATTTTATAGCCTTTAGCAATTACTCTTAAAAAGAGATTATAGTCCTCCATCCATAAATGATGCTGGTAGCCTCCTACTTCAAGAATATGTGATTTTCGATACGTAATACTCATATTGTTAAAAGGACTTTGCTTCTTAGCGTAATTTTTTAATTCTTCATTTGATAAAGGAACTTTCCGCATCCCTGTAGGTGTATGAATATCTTCTACAAATTCGAGAATTTGTCCACCTATAATTGAAACATCGGGATTGTTTTTTAAAAAATCAATTTGCTTCTCGAATCTCTCCGATACATAAATATCATCTGTATCTACAATACATACAATGTCATATGTACATTCTTGCAAACCAATATTTTTTGCCTTACCTGTACCTACATTTTTCTCAAGCTTCTTAACATGTAAAATATTGCCGAGTTTTTCTTGCCACTGTGCAATCACCTTATCAAGTTCAGGTGTTAGAGGTCCATCCTCAACTAAAATAATTTCTGTAGGCTTTAAAGTTTGCTTATCCCAAATACTTTCCATACAAGCATTAAAGTGTGATGGATGCTCTTTGTGATAAATAGAGCTTAATACAGAAAACATAAAACTTTATCCTTGCAAGATTTTTTCATTCCAAATTTTTAAAATTTGTTCAGGTTGATATTTTTTAGCATTTAATAAAGATTCTTGTGAAAAACGATCTAATAAATTTGGAGATGAGGCTAGTTTTAAAATGGCTTCTGCCAATTTATCAATATTTTGATCTTCCACTAATAAACCATTTTGATTTTCTTGAATGACATCACTTGGGCCATATGGACAATTATATGAAACAATAGGTAAACCAAAGCTCTGAGCTTCTATTAACACCATTGGGAGACCTTCATATTTAGATGACATTACAAAAAAACTAGATCGTTCATAAACTTCTTTTACATTTGAAGTACTACCCTTCAAACTCACATTTTTAAGAAAGCGCTGGCTGATATAATTTTGTAGCATCTCTTTGTGCTCACCTTCGCCATAGATATTGAGTTGCCAATCAGGAATAGATTGATATATTTTCTCCCAAGCTTGAAGTAAATGGATATAGTTTTTCTGATCAGTTAAACGACCAATCGTTACAATTTGTTTATTATTATTTTGCGGTTGAGAAGCGATAGGAAAAGGAGAAAAATTAGGAATGACTAAAACATTTGAATGAAACTTATCAAATTGCACTTTATCATTTTGGGTCAGTGTTACCACTTGATCAATTTTTCGATATAGTAATTTGCTCAAAATTTGTATTTTTTGAGGCCGGCTGACAAAAGAAACATGTTCTAGGGAAACCAATTTCGTTACATTTGGGATAAAAGCACATAAAAGTGACAGTTTCCCCATATTATGGACAATTACTATATCGTAAGCAGAAGCAGAAATATGCATCTTGAGTTTTTTGTAAAACTGAAATAAGTTACCAGTCAAAGCTATAACATCTACATTCTCAGCAGTTGGATAAGCGGTATAATTTTTAACCGACTCTCTATTTAAAAGAGTAATATCATAATCAGGACTTACCGCCATCTTGTTCGCTAACTCAATAGCCACACGCTCAGAACCAGATTTATTTTTTAAAGAGTTAATTATAAAAAGAACTTTCATGAAAATTATCCCTTTAAAAGTAATTTAGAAATTATTCGTTTATATAAATATTGAGTTTGAAATCTAGACTTACAAACCGACATAATTAAAAATATAAACATTTTAAAAAACTTTTTATGTCCTTTAGCCATAAAAGCTTTTTGCAAAAGTATATTTGATTTATCAAAATTTTCTTTATATCCAGAATACTTTTTTAAATACTCTTGTACATTAAGTGAGCTGAAATTATCTTGACCTGTGATTACTCTCATTTTATAAAGATCAACTACGTAATTTGACATTAATCTTTGATTAAAACCAATTGTAGATGTCGTATTTCCATCACGAATACGTACAGAATATTCAAAACTATTCAAATTAGTAAAAAGTAAGCCTAAGGAATGCATTCTTAATAAAAAATCATAATCTTCAGCACCAGGAATCTCTCGATAGCCATTCAGTTGATTATAAACTTCACGTTTAGCTAACCAAATATGAAGAACTGGAGAAGCATACTTAATTGTCTTATTAATTATTTCATCTTTAATAGGCATTTCTTGTCTGCCAATAACATTATTATTAGAATCTATAGTATTTACATGGCTACCAACTAAAAAGTATTGCGGATTTTTTATTAAAAAATCTAATTGTTTTTCCAATCTTTCTGGAGCACTAATGTCATCACCATCCATTCTAGCGACAAAGTCTCCAGTTGCTTGTTCTAATGCAAAATTTAATGTTTTTACTATTTTTGAATTTTTACTATTTTTATAAAGTTTGATTCTTGAATCAATACTGGCCAAATTAGCAACTAAATTATATGTATTATCAGTGGAACAGTCATCAACTACAATTATCTCAAGATTTTTATATGTCTGATTACAAATTGAAAGAACAGCTTCATTAACAAAAGCCTCTACATTGTAAACTGGAATAAGTACACTAATTAAAGGAAAATTAGATTGCATGTTTTTTCCCACTCAAAGCCAATATACAAGCGATAGTTAAAATCATAATTGGGAACAAATAAAGTCCCAAAGAAAAGCCCATCATAAGAAATATGATGATAAAAAAAGTAAGATTTTGTCTAGTTTTTTTGCTTTTGCAAAAAAAATTAGAATAAAAAACACTAAAATATATAAAATATATAATTAATCCTAGAATTCCAGTTTCAAAAAGTAAAATGACCCAAATACTATGCGCACCAATATTAATAAGATCAAAAGTATGTGACAAACCCACGCCAAACAAATAATCCATAAATTTAAAATTTGAGTTCGCATAATTTATAGCAGATTCATAAATATAAAATTTACTTAAAAAACTTCCATCTGTAAGCATAGAAATATTTGCAACGATATAACTAAATACAGCCAACATAGACAAAATAAATACTGGTTTAAGAATTTTTCTAAACTTAGAGTATTCAAACAAGAAATAAAATGTGACTAATAATGCACCTAAAATTCCAGAACGTGAGAAAGTCAAAAGCATCAGAAAGCTCAACCAAAAAAACTGGAGACGCAACTTAAAAAGTAATGAAATAAATATTAGACAGAATAAATGAAGAGCAATATAATTTGAATCTGTAAAAATAAAACTATTAATTTTATAAGGATAAAACCAGCCTTCCCCTGTATCAGAAACTAAGCTAATATCATTTAACTCATAGATAGGATGAGTAATTCTCCATACCATTTCTATAAAAAAATAAAAAATAGATAAATTTAAGAAAATTTTAGCCTGATTTAAATTAACTTTTTTGATATAATAAAAAATAATTGGAAAAGAAAAAATAGATAAAATAGCATTGAGAACAACACCGGGATCTGATTTCAAAAAAATTAAATGTAATATAAGAAAAAAAACAAAAAGCATGCTTACTATTAAATATGCAATATTTAAATAGTACCTTTTATAAGTATAACCAAATAAGATCAGTAAAAATAATACTATATATACAGGCTTAATTAGTATATATTTAATAAAAAATATTGTTGAGAAAAAAATAAAACCAATATAGGCGTCTCTTATATTTAATTTAAGCTTCATTATAAATTACCCACCAATTCTGACACATAGCTTCAATTGAGAAGTAATTCTTCACCTTTTGAAAACAATTTTCCTTAATTTGATTTGCTAACACGGGTTCTATCTTTAACATTTTATCGATAATTAAAGAAAGTTCTTCGGGACAATTGGGTTTCGCTAAAAATTCATAATTTTCTGGTAACATTTCTCTCACACCACCACAGTCTGTTGAAACAACAAGACAGTTTGATGAAATAGCCTCAAGAATAACTGTAGGCAACCCCTCTGTATTACTTGAAAGAGCAAGCATATCAAATGCGGAATAATATTCATGTGCATTGGATAGAGCACCGAGAAAAGAAACTTTATCATTTAATTGCTTTTCAGATACCAATCTTTCTAAATTCTCACGTTCCGGCCCATCGCCAATAATAATTAATTTAAAATCAATTAAATGAATTCGTAAAATTGCCTCAATCAAATTTTTGACATTCTTTTCTGTAGATAATCTTCCAACATATCCAATGACTTTTATTTTTTCATCAATATTGAGATTTTTTCTAATTTTATCTCTAACACTTTGAGAAAAATAATATTTTTCAATATCAATACCATTATAAATAGGTTTTATTTTCTCTCTTTTTACAATATGTGAATTAATATAGCTCTCACAACTAGCTACACTTACATTTGTAACCAGTTCAGCTTGAGGGTTGAGGATTCTAAAAAAATTCATTCTTTTATAGAATTTTAATGTAGAGTTATACGTACCATGTTCGCTATTAATAAGCTTATAATTTTTTTTATAAAATAGGCTCAAAAAATCTACAAGCAAATGTGGATATAAGGTATGACTATGAACGACATCTGGTTTATACTCTTTTATGATATTCTTCAGCAAAAGTAGCCCTTTTAAAATATCACTAATAGAAGAGATATTTAAATGAATGACATCTATATCATTTATATTTATTTCATTTTTAGGAAATAATGTAACAACACGAACTTCTGCTTTAAAATTATCTTTTAAGCCCTTAACCAGATTACTGACAATACTGGTTACTCCCCCAAATGATAGATCAGGCACTATAATTAAAATCTTCATCACTTTACCTATTTACAGATACAATAATGAATTTAAATAAAATGCTAAATGCTTTAATATAATTTTTCTTATTTTTAAAATAATTAAATTCTTGCTTATATATAATTTTTAAAGCCTCTCTATAAAAAATATTATCTTTATATTCTGATATAATTTTTTTCATTTCTTTGCCCATAATTTCCATATTTTTCGAAAAATTATTTTCATGAAATCGATAAGAACAAAAAACTTCTTTCATATAAACTATATCAAATTCTTTTTCAGCCATTTTTAATAACATATACCAATCTTCAATTTTATAATCTGTGTTGTAACCCCCAATATCCTTAATCAAATTTAATCTAGCCATTTGTGTAGAAGCAGGAAGGTCATGCTTATTTAAAATTATTTCTTTAAAAGTATATGTTTTATCAGGGTGAACTCTTATATCTACAATTTTATTTTCATCATTTATTAATTCAATACCACCAAAAACTGCTGCAACATGCTGATTTTCATTTAAAAAAAACACCTGCTTTTCTGTCTTGTTTTCTTTCATTAAATCATCTGATGCAATTACAGAAAAATATTCGCCTTGGCACCACTCTAATGCTTCATTCAGTGTTGATGTTAAACCTTTATTCGGTCTATACCTAAATTCAAAATCAGTAAAACGTTCTTTACACTTATCTAGCATTTCTTTTATTTTTGAAACAGAGTTATCTTTCGAACCATCATCAATAATAATCAGCTCTATATTTTCATAGCTTTGATCTATTACACTTTGTATACAATGCTGTACAAAATTTTCATGGTTATAACAAGGTATAACAATTGATACTAAAGGTTGCTGCACACTACTCATATCGTACCCTTTTCTTTTAAACTTTTAAAAACACAAATACTCATTATAAGCCAGTAAATTCCATAGTTAATCAGATGAGCAATAGATACACCTTCAAAACCAAAAAGCTGAGTACAGATATAAGTTAATAATATTGAAGTAATTGCAAATATAATCTCAGTAGTTATAAATAATTTCGTCATAGCTTTACTCAACATTAGATATGCAAGTATCCAGCTACCAATTTTTAAAGAGTCACCTATCATCTGCCAAAGAAACAAATCACGCATAGGTAAAAATGTTTTGGTAAATAAAATAGCTATAATCCAGTCTCTCAGGATATACACAGTCAGACCACCTAAGGCAGCTAATGGAAATATGAACTTATAACCAGTGTAAACTTCTGCCTTTATCTCCTTAATTTCTGATAGCTCAGAAAGTCGAGGTAAATAATATACGCCTAAGGTTGTTGTGATTAACATAAGATATGCTGCACTTAAACGGATCATGGCTTCCCAGTATCCTGCATATGTTAGACCATATTCATAGGTTAAGTAACTTCGAATAACCATTTGAGAAAGCGGAACACATATTGCACTGACCAAGGCCATTAAAGCAAAAGCAGCAAAATTTTTGGCTACAGTTTTATCTATTTTTCCAAACAGATAAGTCAACTTAAACCATTCTGATTTATAACATAAAAAAAGAGTCACTAAAAAAGCTAATGATTGATAAATTGAAAGAGCAACCAGAGCGCCATATAAATTATATTTTATTGCTAAAAGGCTTGTGACAGCTAAAGAAAAAATACTGCCTACAATATTGGCAATAACTAATCTTAAAACTTCTTTTTTTCCATTTAAAATAGCTAAAAAAAGTGCATTAAAAGTAAAAAATGTCAGAAATACAGCAAACCAAACAAAAACCGTTTTATAAAGATCAGTATGAAAAATATAGAGTGAAAGTTGTTTTTGAAAAATTAGAATAATTAATGAAAAAATTAAGCTAAAAATTAAGACAATACTTCCTGCTGTTTTCCATATATTTCGTTGTTTGGATTCATCTTCATAATACTCTGCCGTATATTTAATAACTGCAGTATTAATTGCACTACCAGCAAAGGTGGTCACCATTTGTATAAAATTTTGGAACTGGCCAATAGCCGCATAACCAGCTGGACCAACATAAATAGCTAAAATCTTGTTTAAAATAAACATCGTGGCCGTTTTAATTAAAACAGCCACGCCATTTAGTACACTTGTTTTTAGTAAATTCATTTTAGACTTTAAAATTATTACAAATCTGAATTACTTTCTCAGCCTCTTCCACGCTTAGTGTAGGACCAATAGGTAAACTCATCACTTCAGCATGAATCTGCTCAGATACAGGATAACTTAAATCATTCCATTCTTTATAAGCCTGTTGCTTGTGAGGGGGGATAGGATAATGAATTAAAGTTTGAACGCCTTGTTCAGCCAAATACTTTTGTAAAGCTTCACGATGCTCAGTACGGATCACAAATAAATGCCAAACATGTTGCTGATACTCTTCAGCATTTTTCTCAGCTAATGGTAATGTAATTAAAGGATTTACTATATGCTGCAAATATAATTGCGCAATTTTACGGCGATGAGTTATTTCTTGATCTAAATATTTTAATTTAATATCTAGCATGGCAGCTTGAATTTCATCAAGACGACTATTTACACCAGGTACTAAATTTTTATATTTTTCATGAGAACCATAATTACGAAGAGCACGTAACATTTGTGCAAGTTCTTCATTATTAGTGGTTACAGCACCAGCATCCCCTAATGCGCCTAAATTTTTACCAGGATAGAAACTGAAACCCGAAGCATCTCCCCAGTTTCCAGCTTTTATTCCATTAATTTCAGCACTATGAGATTGAGCAGAGTCTTCCAAAACAAGTAAATTATATTTATTAGCAATTGCCATGATTACAGGCATTTCTGCCAATTGTCCATATAGATGAACAGGTAAGATTACTTTCGTTTTTGGAGTAATTACAGCTTCAATCTTGCTTGGATCGATATTATAAGTATTAATATCCGGTTCAACTAAAACTGGAGTTAGGTTATTTGCAGTGATTGCTAAAATACTCGCAATGTATGTATTTGATGGGACGATTACTTCATCACCATCATTTAGTTTCCCCAACTCTTTCCATGCTCGAAGCGTAAGAATCAAGGCATCTAAGCCATTTGCAACTCCAATTGCAAATTTTACTCCACAATATTCCGCAAAGTTTTGTTCAAATTGAGCTAGCTCATTTCCGCCTATGTACCAGCCAGAGTCTATAACACGAGTGCAAGCCTCAATGAGTTCTGCACGATATTGACTATTTATACTTTTTAAATCTAAGAAAGGAATCATTATTTCACATAGCCTTTAATAATTGCAGGATTTCCTACTACAATTGCATTTTCTGGAACATCTTTAGTTACTACTGCGCCTGCACCAACCAATGCATTTCGACCAATTCTTATACCAGGTAAAATGGTAGCATTACCACCAATACTTGCACCTTGTTCAACTATAGTTTTTAGAAACTCATCGGGATATTGCTTTGAACGGGGAGCCTTATCATTTGTAAAAGTAACGCTAGGACCAACAAAAACGTTATCTTCTAATGTAATCCCATCCCATACATATACACCTGATTTAATTGTGACGTTATTACCAATTTGTACATCATTTTCAATCATAGTATGGGCACAAATATTACAATTTTCTCCAATAACCGCTTGTGGGAAAATCACACTATATTGCCAAACTTTTGTTTTTTGACCAATATTTTTAGATTTAACATCGGATAATGGATGAATATAAGGCTGATTTACTACACGCAGAAACTCATCATAATTTCGAATATAATCTTGCTCTGTAAAGTGTTCACTTGCTAAAACTAGTAATACACAATCTTCTGAAAAGTCATGCATTTCACGCCAGATCAATCCTTCAATAACCAAACCCTGGATTGGGTTATCTAAAACAACTTCTTCTTTAGTAGAACCATTATCCAGAATAAATCTACAGCTACCTTTCAAACATATTGCAACTTGTTTTAAATCAATATGAGCATGAAAGCCTCGCGGTTTTTGCGACGTATTAAAGATGTAATACAAACGTTTCACATCAAAAGGAATTGACTGATTAGATTCAATCGCAACTAAACCACCTCGTTCATCACCAAAATTCGGCAAGTCAATTAATTTTACAAGGCTCATTTTATTCAGTTACCAAAGAAATCAAATATTGACCATAATCATTCTTACTCATGCTTTGGCCGATTTCTAACACTTGAGCTTTCGTCAACCAACCATTATGAAGTGCAATTTCTTCAAGACAAGCTACTTTATAACCTTGACGTTTTTCAATAGTTTCAACAAACTGTGCTGCTTCAAGTAAGCTTGCATGTGTTCCTGTATCTAACCAAGCAAAACCACGTCCAAGTAGCTCAACATTGAGATCACCACGGTCTAGATACATCTGGTTCACTGTCGTAATTTCAAGTTCACCACGATCTGATGGTTTTACTTGTTTTGCAATTTTCACTACATCATTATCGTAAAAATAAAGTCCCGTAACCGCAAAATTCGATTTTGGATGTTTTGGCTTTTCTTCTAATGAAACAGCTCGTTTTTCCTCATCAAACTCAACAACACCAAAACGTTCAGGGTCTTTGACTTGATAACCAAATACGGTTGCACCCTTTTGACGGGCCACGGCTTGGCGTAGCATTGGTGTAAAACCTTGACCATAGAAAATGTTGTCGCCAAGTACTAAACAGACATTACTTTCACCAATAAACTCTTCGCCAATAATAAATGCTTGAGCTAAACCATCCGGACTTGGTTGAATCGCATAACTTAATTCAACACCGAATTGTGAGCCATCACCCAATAATCGCTTAAAGCCATCTATATCGTCTGGCGTACTAATAATAAGAACTTCACGAATACCAGCCAACATCAACACTGACAATGGATAGTAAACCATTGGCTTATCGTAAATTGGTAACAGTTGTTTTGAAACGCCTTTTGTGATCGGATACAAACGTGTCCCAGAACCACCTGCTAAAATTATACCTTTTGTACTCATTATGCACTTACACCTAATCTTTCTCTTTGGTAACTGCCATCTTGTACCCGGCGGCACCACTCTAAATTATTTAAATACCACTCAACGGTCTTTCTAATACCTGTTTCAAATGTTTCCTCAGGCTTCCAGCCCAAATCTTTTGCAATTTTTGAGGCATCAATTGCATAACGTAAATCATGTCCTGGACGATCTTTTACGAAAGTGATTAATGTCTCATAAGGTTGATGATTATTTTGTGGTTTTAATTCATCTAAAATTTTACAAATTGTTTTCACAACTTCTATATTTTGTTTTTCATTATGACCACCGATATTATAAGTTTCTCCAACTTTACCTTCAGTCACGACCTTATATAAAGCTTTGGCATGATCTTCGACATACAACCAATCACGAATTTGGTCACCTTTACCATAAATCGGTAAAGCCTTACCATCCAGCGCATTTAAGATCACCAATGGAATGAGCTTTTCTGGAAAGTGGTATGGACCGTAATTGTTTGAACAATTCGTTACTACAGTTGGTAAACCATATGTTCTATGCCAAGCACGTACTAAATGATCAGAACTTGCTTTACTTGCTGAATACGGCGAACTTGGCGCATAAGATGTCGTTTCAGTGAATAAATCTGTTGTACCTTCTAAATCGCCATAAACCTCATCTGTTGAAATATGATGAAATTTAAAAGAGGCTTTCTTTTCTTCATTTAATTGTAGCCAGTACTTACGTGCAACCTCTAACAATGTATAAGTACCCACAATATTTGTTGTAATAAACTCAGCGGGACCATCAATAGAACGATCAACATGTGACTCGGCTGCTAGATGCATCACAGCATCCGGTTGGAAAATTTTAAAAAATTCTGTTAAACGCTCACTATCACAGATATCAACTTGTGCAAATTGATATCGTGGGTCCGTATCAATTTCAGACAATGATTCTAAATTACCGGCATATGTTAATTTATCTATATTTAATACTTCATCTTGAGTATTTTTTATAATATTTCTAATGACAGCAGAACCAATAAAACCTGCACCGCCAGTGACTAAAATTTTCATAAAATTCCTATGCTAGTAACTAGTAATTTTTACAGTCGAATATCACTTTGTTCTTTATCCAAAACATATTTTAAATCATATAAAACATGTTTCTCTTTACCTAAAGCAATGAGCTCTTGGCTCGACATTGCTTTAAACTGATCATGAGCGACAGCAATAACTATTGCATCATAGTGATCTTGCTTTAATTCCGTAACTGGAGCTAAACCATACTCGCCCTCAACTTCGGCACTATCCACCCAAGGATCGTAAATATCAAGATCTAAATCGTATTCCTTTAGTGCTTTCACCATATCTACGATTTTGGTGTTACGGATATCAGGGCAGTTTTCTTTAAAGCTCAAACCTAAAATTAATATGCGAGCACCAACTACTTGTATGCGTTGCTTTACCATTTCTTTGATCAATTGGGTTGCAACATATTCACCCATACGATCATTTAAACGACGAGCTGCCAAAATAATTTCTGGATGTAAACCAATTGACTCTGCTTTATGCGTTAAATAATACGGATCAACACCAATACAGTGACCACCTACCAAACCTGGTCTAAAGTTTAAAAAATTCCATTTTGTACCTGCGGCCTTGAGTACATCTTCTGTATCGATACCCATTTTATTAAAAATCAGAGCCAATTCATTGATTAATGCAATATTCACATCTCTTTGTGTATTTTCAATGACTTTAGCAGCCTCAGCAACTTTGATAGTTGGTGCTTTATGCGTCCCTACTTCAATAATTAAATTATAAACCTGATCAATATAATCAGCGACATCAGGAGTGGAACCCGATGTAATTTTTAAAATATTGGTTACACGTCGCTGTTTATCACCAGGATTAATACGTTCCGGACTATAACCAACAAAGAAATCTTTATTAAAATTTAAACCCGAATGTTTTTCTAATTCAGGTATACATACCTCTTCTGTAGCACCAGGGTAAACCGTTGACTCATAAACAACGATATCGCCCTTTTTTAGAACTTTAGCAATACTTTGAGATGCTTTTACAAGGGGAGTAAGATCAGGCTGCTTAAAATCATCTATTGGTGTTGGCACGGTAACAATAAAGAAGTTTGCTGTTTTTAAGTCTTCAATATCTGCCGTATATGAAAGCTGATGTACGTGTTTTAGTTCGTCAGAAGTTACTTCTAAGGTATGGTCATGACCACTTTTTAGTTCTTGTATACGATCTGTATTTATATCAAATCCAATTGTAGGTTTATGTTTACCAAATTCAACTGCCAAAGGTAATCCAACATACCCTAAACCGATGATTGCTATTTTTAGTTGCTCGAGTTGAAACATATATAAAACCTAACCATTTAATTTTAAATGGGGAAACATCATGGATACGACCTACTACGTTAATATAGCAGACTTTAAACAAAATTTTCTCGAAATATACAATCACTGCTCAGCAAATAAAGTATGATTTGGGTTAATTATAGACTACAATCCAATATCTTCATGCAAAGTATCATTGGATTACAAACAATAAAGGGTTTGAATGTGAAGCATCAGAGCACATTATTATTTTTAGCCATTTCACTTTCGTTTACAGGATGTGCAGTCACCTCAGGCTTACAAACTTATGACTTACCTGAACAGGGAACTTTTAAAACAGCTCAAGGAGCAGAAGTTTCTGTTGTTCAACTCACCCAAAACAATATTCCAAAAATCAGTTCTGAATCTTTGCGTCCGCAGGGAAATGTAAGTGCTCTGTTTAATACTCCCTTTTATCAATATCGCTTAAGTCCAGGAGATGTCTTATCCATTCAACTTTGGGCATATCCTGAAATTACTCCTCCTATTCAAGGGGCTTCAAGTGATATTAAAGCATTTGGTTATCCAATTGACTCTGCTGGAAATGTTCAATTACCACTTGTAGGCCAAGTTCATATTGCCGGAAAAACACTTGCTGAGACCAATAAATATTTACGTAATCAATTTGCTAAATATTTAAAAACACCTGACGTTGTAGTTCGAGTCTTGTCTTATCAGGCAAAACGCTACTTTGTTAATGGTCAGGTTATGAAAAGTGGTCAATATACCTTAGATGATCAACCTATCAGTATTTATACAGCCCTCAGTATGGCAGGTGGTGTAAATCAAGAATCTGGTGACAATACTGATATTCAGCTTATTCGTAATGGCGAAGTTTATAACTTAAATGTTGTTGCTCTTGAAAAGCAAGGTTACTCATTACACAAGTTACTAGTACAACCCAATGATACAATTTACGTAAATACCAAACAAAACCAAAAACTCTATGTTATGGGTGAGTCTAATAAAAGCTCAGCAATTCCATTACGAGATCAAGGTATGACTTTAAGTGATGTATTGGGTGAAAGTGAAGGAGTTAACCCATACTCAGCAAGTGCAGCCCGTATTTATGTT
Source organism: Acinetobacter sp. UC24323 (assembly GCF_024151445.1). Classification (NCBI taxonomy): domain Bacteria; kingdom Pseudomonadati; phylum Pseudomonadota; class Gammaproteobacteria; order Moraxellales; family Moraxellaceae; genus Acinetobacter; species Acinetobacter sp. UC24323. The sequence goes on from NZ_JAHIBY010000015.1 coordinate 40,615, forward strand.
ATGCGCACAGATTTACAAACAAAAAAATCAACTATTTATCAGCTTAATTTAAGTAGTATTGGCAACCTTGCATTATCAAATCAATTCCAAATGCAAAAAAATGATATTGTGTATATTGATGCAACTGGCTTGACACGCTGGCAGCGTATCATGAACCAGATTGTACCGTTCTCAAGTGCACTTTATACCTTTGATCAATTGGGTAAAAACTAGCATGCAGTTACAAAATATTTTAGTAGTCTGTGTGGGGAATATTTGCCGCAGTCCTATGGCAGAGTACTTTTTAAAGGCTCAACATCCTACATTAAATATCTCATCTGCTGGTATTTCGGCTCTAGTAGGCCATGCTGCAGATGATAAGGCTATTTATTGCATGGATCAGCTGAGTATTGATATACGTCCCCATATTGCTCGTCAGCTCAGTGCCGAATTAATCAAACAAAATGATTTAATTTTGGTCATGAGCAATAATCAACAAAAGCATATTGAACAAACTTGGCCATTTGCTAAGGGTAAAATTTTTAGACTTGGCCATTGGCAAGGGCAAAATATACCTGATCCTTATCAGCATGACCAAGCTTTTTTTGATCAGACTTGCCGTAATATTCAAAGCTATGTGCAAGATTGGCGCACTCAATTATAATTGTATATTAGTTGTAAATTTATGAACCAAAACTCTAAAACCAGCGAAGATAGCATCGATTTAAAAGAGTTATTCTTTTCTTTGATTGCACAGTGGAAAATCATAGCATGCTGCGTAGTCTTAACTTTAATTTGTGCTTTGTTATATTTACGGATAACACCAGATACTTATTCTGTAGATGCAATGGTACAAGTGGAAGATAGTAAAGGCGCTGCCTCTGCTGCTTTGCTTGGAGACCTTTCTAAAGTCAGTGGAGGTCTATCTCAAAAATCACCAGCTGATCCAGAAATAGAGATTTTAAAATCTCGTATGGTTTTAGGGCAAGTCATCCAGAATCTTAATCTTGATATTAACATCAAAGATAATCAATTAGGATTGATTGATAAGTTAATTTCACAAGATAAGAGTAAAATTGAATATCATCATGAATCTGTACTTTACAGTAATCAAAATAATAATTTGATTATACGAGAATTTAAAGTACCTGAATATTATTTTGATAAACCTTTAAAATTAGAGTTTAAAGGTACAAATCAATTCACTTTAATGTACAAAGATCAAGTTGTATTTAATGGCCTGCTAAACAAGAAAAATATACTAAACACAGATAGGGGCCTTTGGCAGATACAAATTAATGCTCAAGGTAATTTGAAAGAACAAAGCTACACTTTAACTAAGCTCGCTCTACCAACAGCTGTTAAAAATTTTAATAATATTTATAGTGTTGCTGAAAAAGGTAAAGTGACTGGCGTTATTGGTTTAAATTATCTAGGCCAAGATCCAGAACACATCACTCAAGTACTTAATAATGTTCTATCTGTCTATCATGAACAAAATATTGAGCGAAAATCTCTAGAGTCTAAACAAACTTTAACTTTCCTTGAAAAGCAGTTGCCAGAACTTAGAAAACAGCTGGAAGATTCTGAGATAAAATTTAATCAATTCCGTGAAAAGTATAAAACAGTTGATGTTAATGCTGAGTCTGAACTATTACTCAAGCAAAATATTGATTTAGAAAAGCTTAAAATCGAGTTACAACAAAAACAAGCTGAACTTTCTGCTAAATATACCAATGATCATCCATTAATTATGCAAATTAATGCTCAAATTGCAGAGATTAATAAAAAGATTGCTGATCTCAACAACCGGTTAACACAGCTTCCTGAAACACAACGTTTATACCTACAGCTTTATCGTGATGTGAAAGTTAACACGGAGCTATACACCTCATTACTTAATTCTTATCAACAGCTTAAGATTGCCAATGCAGGGGAAATCGGTAATGTCCGCATTATCGATACTGCCGTAGAACCAGTTAAGCCAGTTAAACCTAAAAGATTGATTGTTCTAATACTTTCTATTTTTGCTGGTGGTTTTATTGGTGTATTAATTGCATTACTACGCAATATGATGCGTAGTGGGGTTAATGATTCTACTCAAATTGAAAATGAATTAGATCTTCCAGTTTATGCAACGGTACCTCGTTCTCCTATTCAAGAAACTCGTATGAGTATATTGAAAAAGAAAAAGAGTATTCCTATTCTGGCAGTTAAAAGTAATGATGATATTGCAATTGAGAGCTTACGTAGTATTCGTACGGCTATCCATTTCGCCTTAACCTCAGCAAAAAATAATATTATTATGATTGCTGGCCCATCACCAGAAGTCGGTAAATCATTTATTTCAACTAACTTAGCGACTATCTTTGCACAAAGCAATAAACGAGTACTATTGATCGATGCCGATATGCGCCGTGGTTATATGCATAAATATTTCGATGTTGATGTGAAGCCTGGTTTATCAGAACTTTTAAGTGGGCAGGCTGATTTGTCACAAGTATTACATAAAACTCAGGTAGCTAATCTTGATGTGATTACCCGTGGTAAGAGCCCAACCAATCCGTCAGAAATGTTGAGCTCTACGCAGTTCAAAGACTTACTAGAAAAGTTCCAGACTCAATATGACCATATCATTATTGATACTCCACCAGTGCTTGCGGTAACCGATGGTATTATTATTTCTCAGTACACTGGTGTAAACTTGATCGTTGCCCGTTATGCTAAGTCACATATTAAAGAGCTTGAATTAACCGTTAACCGTTTTGAACAAGCAGGTGTTAAGGTGAATGGCTTTATCCTTAACGATATTCAACGCTCTAGTGGGGGTGGGTATGGTTATAACTATGCTTATGCCTATAAGGCACAAAAAGAAGACTAATTAAAACTCTTCATAAAACCGGATCAAATGATCCGGTTTTTTTATTTGCTTTTTAAGTTTTGCCACATTAAAACTAACTAAAATATGTAAAAAACCACTCGTTTTTTTTGTTAAGCATTCTATGCTTAAGTCGAAGCATGCTAAGATCGAAGCAGCCTTTTAGACTCAAATGATTATTTTTGGAACCTTTTATGAGTAAAGCCTTACCCATTGCTGTCGCTGTAGTTTTAGGCGGTGCTGCACTTGTACCTGTATATTATGCAACTCAACATCCGACCACAGAAGTCGGACGTAAAGCAGACAAAAATGCTTCTCCAATTCAAAAAATCAGTTATGTTCTTGGGTATGAAGTTGCTCAACAAACTCCTCCTGAACTGGATACGAAAGCATTTGTTCAAGGGATCCATGATGCGCGCAATAAGCAGCCTAGTGCTTATACTCAAGAAGATTTAAAAGCTGCCGTTGCTGCTTATGAAAAAGAGTTACAACAAAAAATGCAGCATCAAGACAAACCTGAGCAAGCAGGTACGGCTGCTGACTCTGCAGATGCACAGTTCCTTGCAGAAAACAAAACGAAAGCTGACGTAAAAACCACTGCATCAGGTTTGCAATATATCATTACTAAAGAAGGTACTGGTAAACAGCCAACTGCTCAGTCTATTGTTAAAGTACATTATGAAGGTCGCTTAATTAATGGACAGGTTTTCGATAGTTCTTATAAGCGTGGTCAACCAGTAGAATTCCCACTTAACCAGGTCATTCCGGGTTGGACTGAAGGTCTTCAACTCATGAAAGAAGGTGGAAAAGCGACTTTCTTTATACCATCAAATCTTGCATATGGCCCACAAGAGCTTCCTGGAATTCCAGCAAACAGTACACTGATTTTTGATGTAGAACTCATTTCAGTGAAATAATAACAATCCAGGAGAGTCGTTATACTCTCCTGTTTTTTTGGAAAATGACATGAAAAAAATCAGTTTGGTTATTGCAGCGTCAACAATGAGTTTATCTGTTTTTGCTGCTGCACCGATAACAAATAAAAGCCCGGCAAAAGATCAGTTTAGTTATAGTTATGGTTATTTAATGGGCCGTAATAATACTGATGCGTTAACAGATTTAAATCTTGATATTTTTTACCAAGGTTTACAAGAAGGTGCTCAAAATAAGACAGCACGCCTAACTGATGAAGAAATGGCGAAAGCAATTAATGATTATAAAAAAACATTAGAAGCTAAACAGCTAGTCGAATTTCAAAAACAAGGTCAACAAAACGCTCAGGCTGGTGCAGCTTTTCTGGCAGAAAATGCTAAAAAATCTGGTGTGATTACGACTAAATCAGGTCTGCAATATCAGGTATTAAAAGAAGGCTCTGGTAAAACACCTAAAGCCACCTCTCGTGTAAAAGTAAACTATGAAGGACGTTTACTCGACGGAACTGTATTTGATAGCTCAATTGCACGTAATCACCCTGTTGATTTCCAGTTAAATCAAGTGATCGCCGGATGGACTGAAGGCTTACAAACTATGAAAGAAGGCGGTAAAACCCGTTTCTTCATTCCAGCAAAACTTGCTTATGGCGAAGTTGGCGCTGGGGATAGTATCGGTCCAAATAGCACTTTAATTTTTGATATTGAGTTGCTACAAGTTTTGCCAAAATAATTTTCGAAGATAAAAAAAGCGATCTAAATTGATCGCTTTTTATTTTAGTGTTTTAAATCTCTCGGTCTAAAGCCTGTCAGTAATAAGCCAATTAAGTAAGCGATTACACCTACAACGCATAAACCTACTACCTCTGCAACACGAATCCATTGAGAGAGTTCACCGTTATACCAATTTAGCCCGAACCAAAGCGCTGCAATCATCGCAAGGTTGGCCAAGCCATATTGAAGTGCCAGTTTTTTCCAATGTGCACCAAATCGGAAAATATTACGCTTATGCAGATAAAAATAGAGCAAACCTGCATTTACTAAAGCTGAACCAGAGGAGGCTAAAGCAAGCGCCATATGCTCTGCATGCCAATTGATTAGTTTAAAGAATCCAATGAATACAACGTTTAAAATCGCATTAGCTGCAACCGACATTAAACCCACACGCACTGGTGTTTTTGTATCTTGCTGCGCATAGAAACCTGGTGCAAATACTTTAATTAACATGAAGGAAATTACACCAGCGCTCATACACTGCAATGCGAGTGCTGTCATTTGTGTATCGCGTAAATCAAACTCACCACGCTGGAATAATGCTTGAATAATCGGTGTTGAAAGCATAAATAAAGCAATACTTGCTGGCAAACCAACCAACACAATCACTTTTGCTGCCCAATCGATCATGCTACGAAATTTCGCTTGGTCTTGTTCAGCATGACGTGCTGACAGTGAAGGCAAAATCACTGTACCAATCGCAACACCAATTAATCCTAAAGGTAGCTCAGTCATACGTTCGGCACTGTAGAGCCAAGACACTGAACCATCTTGCATGAAAGATGCCCAAATCGTATTTAGCAATAGGTTAATCTGAGTCACAGATACACCAAATAATGCTGGAAGCATTAATTTTAAAATTCGTTCTACACCTTCATGTTTAAAATCAACTTTCGGTGGGATCAGTAAGTTTTTACGCCATAACTCAGGAATTTGTATAGCTAACTGTAAAATACCAGCCGCCACAACCGACCAACCTAAAGCTTTGATTGGCTCAGCCATATACGGTGTAAGCCACCAAGCCCCTGCAATCATTGCTACGTTCAGTAAAACAGGCGAAAAAGCTGGCGAGGCAAACGAGCCATAACTGTTTAAGATGCTACTGGCAAAAGCCGTAAGCGACATAAACATTAAATAGGGAATGGTCAGACGGAACATACTGACCGCTAAATCAAACTTTTCAGGGTCATTATGGAAGCCTGGCGCATACATATAGATGATCGCAGGTGCTAAAACCATAGCCACGAAAGTCAGTAAAGTCATGACTGTCAGCAAACAGCCAAATACTCGACTAATTAAGATCTGCACTTCTGCATGCGCACGACCTGTTTTATATTCGGTCAATACCGGAATAAAAGCCTGTGAAAAAGCCCCTTCGGCAAACAACCGTCGAAAGAAGTTGGGAATACGAAAAGCCACAACGAAGGTATCGAAATCTTTACCCGCACCAAACACGTTGAGCAATACGACATCTCGTACTAAGCCCAATACCCGTGACAACATCGTCATCGCACTGACAATAAAAGTCGATCGCCATAATGCCATCGTACTCACCTACAGCTATATTCGAAAGTCGCTATTGTAATGAAACTAGAAAATCTTTTCGTTGTGAAATGATGAATGAACTCAAGTTTTTTTCTGTGCTAACAACTGCCTAAAGTGCTGCCATTTAAAATAAGGTCCCGGATCGGTTTTTCGGCCCGGTGCAATATCTGAATGCCCTGCAATATGGTTTTTAATTTCAGGATAGGCCTGACGAATAGCAGTAACAACGTCAGTTAGCACTTCATATTGTACGTCTTCAAAAGGTAAATCATCACTTCCTTCAAGCTCAATACCAATTGAATAATCATTGCATTCAACTTTGGCTAAGTAGCTTGAACGCCCTGCATGCCATGCACGATCATTAAAGTTAACAAACTGTAGGACTTCACCTGTTCGTAAAATTAACAGGTGTGTAGAGACTTGCATACCTTCAATAGTCTGAAAATAGGGATGAACGGACCAATCTAATTTATTCTGGAAAAACTGTTCAATATAGCCTCCCCCAAACTGAGAAGGCGGCAAGCTAATATTATGAACCACAATCATTTGTATTTCGGTACCAGCGGGACGCTGGTTAAAATTTGGAGAAGGTACTTGTCTCGCCCCTTTTAATTGTCCATCTATAACTTCATACGGTGTGATTTGCTTCATTGAGATGCCAATAAATTGCTTGCCAATTGTTTTAGTTTAAAACAGTTAATTGCTTTTCAGAGTAGTCAGCATGATTGTTTATCGCGATTAATCTGATAAAACAGCTTATTTTTAAAGTCGACGGTGCTAATATATCGCAAGTTTTAGGGTCATCGACAAAATGGAAACCGTATGAGCATACCTCAGTCTTTGCTTGAACAGTCAATTCAAATCAATATTCAACAAGCATTACAAGAAGATATTGGGGACGGTGACATTACCGCCATGCTCACACCTGAAGATGAACAGGCTACCGCAACTATCATTAGCCGTGAAGATATGGTTTTAGCTGGACAGCCTTGGGTGAATGCGCTCATCTCAGCGTATGACAACACTGTACAGGTGACTTGGTTAAAACAAGAAGGTGATCGTGTTGCTGCAAATGAAGCCTTTTTAAAGCTTGCTGGTTCTGCACGTAGCTTACTGACTGTAGAGCGCCCTGCTTTAAACTTTATTCAAACATTATCAGCTGTGGCTACAAAAACTGCTGAATATGTTCAACATCTTGAAGGTTTAAATACAAAACTTCTCGATACACGTAAAACTTTACCGGGCTTACGTATTGCACAAAAATATGCCGTAACCGTCGGCGGCGGACAAAATCACCGCCTCGGTTTATTTGATGCATTCTTAATTAAAGAAAATCATATTATGGCAGCGGGCGGTATTGCCCAAGCGATAGCAAAAGCACATCAAATTGCGCCGGGTAAACCTGTTGAAGTCGAAGTTGAAACTTGGGATGAGCTAAACCAAGCGCTTGAAGCAGGTGCAGACATTGTCATGCTCGACAACTTTAGCCAACAACAAATGATTGATGCTGTAAAACACGTGGCGGGTCGCTGTAAACTCGAAGCTTCGGGCAATATCACTATTGAAAACTTACGCGAAGTAGCGACTACTGGTGTCGACTATATTTCTATGGGCGTGTTGACTAAAGATGTCAAAGCCGTTGATTTATCAATGCGTTTTAATGCCTAAATAAAATCAGCATCATTATTGGTATTTTTTTGCGACTTGGTCATGTCTGCCGCTTGTGTTTTTTGCCATGCTGACTGAGTCGCTTGTGCCCCACTATCCCGTGGATCGGCAGCCATTAAAACAAATGTAACTACTGCTAATAATACAATAAAACCTTGTAGCATAAATTTTCCCCATTACTTTAAAAATTCAGGGTTTCAAGGTAAAAGATAAATATGACTAGGCTTAGGAGATTCTGTTACAAAAGGTAAGTCTTTATTTTTATTATTCATCTATACGACAGCATCTTCCCACATAGTATTTTATATAAACACCCTATTCCCTTTATTTACTATCGTGACAGGTGACATGGATGTTACCGTTTCTCTGTGTTACATGGAGGTAACATCAGAGAAACAGAGGTTTTTGTCACTTTTGACCTTTCAAAAGTGAGGAAGCCTATACAACATCTATTTGAATTTCATATGATATAAGGCCGTGCTTTTTTATCAAAGTCATCTAAATCGGCTTTAAATAACAATTCCAATTCAGACTATATAACTTAAGACTCTAAATAACCCATATATGGATCAGAAATTGAATCTTCTTGAGTTTCTATACGCCCTGCAAAACGGCGACTAAACGTCGCATCGTCCGCTAATGTCACTGTAAAATCATACCAACCACCAAATTCAGACATATCCCAAACCAGTTCTTTTTCAGAACTATTGGTTTCTATCGCCCATGTCTTGTTTGGTAGATAAGCATTAGCTTTGACGTTGAGCTTGACTGACTTATTACCATCATGACGCACTTTTAAATATAAATTCGCATCACATTCTTCTACACATACTCTAATTTCCGGTAATGCTTGAGTCTGATTAGCTTGACTTAAATTACCTTTAAACGCACGGTGAAAACCATTTGGTCCAAGTACCCATAAATCATACTGTCCATTGATAGTATTCCACACGTCATCAAGCTGTTTGCCCGCCTCAACCATATAACGGCGTGGAATTGCCGTAAGATCTAATCGGTTATAGACATGGAAAACGGCTGCCTGTTTACCCGTATTGGAGAACATCAGCTTAACCGTTTTTTGAGTGGCATCGACTTTGGCACTAGTGTGCAAAATATAAGGTAAAGCACGCGAAGGTCGAATTCCTATTTCCTGCTGAGGAAATTGTTGCTGGCTCGGAACAGAAACTTGCGGCAATAGTTCTTGAGCGACACGAATCGCATCGGCTTCGGCTTTTGTTTTCTTCCCATCTAGTTCAGCAACAGGCAAAAGATTCGGTGTTTTAAAATTAAATGCCGTTGTTAAATCACCACATACAGCACGGCGGTATGGGCTAATGTTAGGTTCTTGCACACCAAAACGTTTTTCTAAGAATTGTAAAATAGAAGTATGATCAAAGACTTGAGAATTTACCCATCCTCCACGGCTCCACGGCGAAATCACATACATTGGAACGCGTACACCCGGACCATACACTCGACCATCTGGCTTAGGTTGAGATTTTGAAGTCGCTACTGCTGGATGGTTAAAGTACTCATAAGACACTTGTTGGTCCGTTAAAGTGGTTTTTCCATATACAACACCGTTTATATCTTTAGAAGGTGCACTTGGTGAAGGAACATGGTCAAAGAAACCGTCATTTTCATCGAAGTTCACCAATAAAACGGTTTGGCTCCACACTTGAGGGTTTTCAGTTAATGCATTTAATACTTCCTGAATATACCAAGCGCCTTGTACAGGACTAGATGGCCCTGGATGTTCACTGTAAGTTGCCGGAGCAACTAACCAACTCACTTGCGGTAATTTACCCTGCGCAATATCAGCTTTAAAAGTTCCTAAAAAACCACCGTCCGGCATGGTATTGGCAATACCTTTGTAAAGTGGTTGAGTCGCATCAATCTTTTCATCATATGCTGGACACGTTAGTGTGTCGTTACTGACAGGTTGACCAGATTGCTCATTTGCACGGCGATATTGCTTGAAACCAGCTAAAGGGTTATCGGTAAAGTTATCTGGCATATTTTGATAAACTTTCCATGTCACGCCAGCCTGCAGTAAACGCTCAGGATATGTCGTCCATTCATAACCTTCTGTTGATGGTCCAATCCCATCAAATTCGTTGACCACACTCGCAACACCTGCACCTGTAGGGCCATTGGTTCCCGTCCAGATAAATTTACGGTTCGGGTTAGTTCCTGCATGCATGGCACAGTGGTAGGCATCACAAATCGTAAAAGCATTCGCTAAGGCAAATTGATATTCAACTTCTTGCTTTTTATAATAGCCCATCGACTGCGGTTTTTTATATGCCACCCAATCACTCATACGACCGTTGTCCCAAGCTGCTTGTCCATCAGACCATGAGTGAGGTGTACCCGAAACACGCTGAGCATTTCCTAAGCGGCTATCTAAATGGTATGGCAATACTTTCTTTTTATTCGCATCATATTGTTCCCAAACCTTTCGGCCTTCTGTCATAGGAATGGTAAAACGGTCACCGAAGCCACGTACACCTTTGAGTGTTCCAAAATAATTATCAAATGAACGGTTTTCCTGAGTCAAAATCACAATGTGTTTAACATCTTGAATAGTTCCACTTTCAACTTTGGCGTCAATTGCTAACGCTTTTTGAATACTCAGCGGGAAACTCGCTAGAGCAGCTGTCCCAAACATTGTTTTTGTAGAATTTAAAAGAAATTCGCGACGATTCATTAGTTCTATCCTGAGTTCTTATTATGGTGCACAGTGCATTTTGCAATTACTGGTAGGCGGTGTTGTTGGCGATGAATTATCTGAGTCATTATCATCGTTACAAGCACTGAGCATGAGTGCTAAAGATGTAATTAATAAAATTGAAAGTTTTCGCATTGGTTTTTTCCAAACGGTTTAAATGCGAACTACTAATAAAGCGAAAAGGTGACAGGCAAGTGATGTTTTTATGTCGATTTGATGAAGGTATAAAAAAACGCATCCGAAGATGCGTTTTTTAGAAAACTTAAACTTACCAGCCTAAAGCTTCTTGTTGCTTTTTAATAAGCTCGGCAATTCCTTTTTCAGCCATTTCTAACATGGCATTGCTTTGAGCACGGGTAAACGGTTTGTCTTCCGCTGTACCTTGAATTTCAATAAACTCGCCTGCTTGTGTCATCACGACATTTAAGTCAGTTTGACAGTTCGAGTCTTCTTCATAGCAAAGATCAAGTAATACTTCATCTTGATACATACCTACAGAAATTGCAGCAACTAAGCCTTTAAGCGGATCTTGCTTAATTTTTTTCTGTGCAAGTAGAACATTCATCGCATCAACCAATGCTACAGCAGCACCAGTGATTGAAGCAGTACGTGTACCGCCATCTGCCTGAATGACATCACAGTCGATGGTAATGGTATTTTCACCAAGCTTTTTCAAATCAACCATCGCACGTAAGCTACGACCAATCAGGCGTTGGATTTCTTGAGTACGACCAGTTTGTTTGCCACGAGCAGCTTCACGATCACAACGTGAGTGTGTTGAGCGCGGTAACATGCCATATTCTGCTGTTACCCAGCCTTGACCTTGGCCTTTTAGAAAGCGTGGCACTGAGTTATCAATGCTTGCAGTACAAAGGACTTTGGTGTGACCAAATTCGACCAGCACAGAACCTTCAGCATAACGGGTGTAGTTTCGTGTAATTTTCACTTCACGTAATTGGTCTAATGCACGTTGGTCAATACGCATAATCCTTCCTAAATTCTCTTAAATACAAACTTGGGCATAGTATAGCAAAGGATTTTGACAGGTTGAGTTTATTCCCTACTTTCAAATGTAAGTCTGCACTTTTCATGACTTAAAAATAAAAATAGCCCCTTTTTAGGAGCTATTTATTGGTCTATCTATTAGGCAAATTTGAATTTTGCTTTTAATTTTTCTAATGTCTGCATCACTTTTGCAGTGGTGTGGTTTGGTAATGAGCATTTTGCTAAACGCACCCATACACTCCAGAACTGACGCATGAAATTAGCTTCATTGTAGTTAATGCCGTATTCTGCACAGAGTGCCTTAATTTTCGGTGCTACTTCTTTATAGCGGTTGGCAGGCATATCTGGAAATAAATGGTGTTCGATTTGATGGCTTAAATTACCACTCATAAAATGAAGCCATTCTGTACCACTAAAATTACTTGAACCACGAATCTGACGTAAATACCACTCTGCCTTAGTTTCAGTGTCGGTATTATCCGGCTCAAACGTTTCTGCATCTTCAGTAAAGTGACCATTAAAAATCACAGCAGATGACCACAAGTTACGAATAATATTCGCAACTACATTGCCTGCAAAAACCGGTAAAAACATAGGACCAGAGATCACAGGGAAAAACACATAATCCTTTAAAACTTGGCGCGTTGCTTTTTTACGGACTTTAGCAGAATCTTTCCAAACCTGTTTCCAACTCTTAGTTTTATAAACCAACGCATCTTCAAGATGTAGATTTTGTACACCTACATACCATTCAAAGAAAAACATTAACTGTAGAGCCAGAGGAATATTAAATAGGTGACGAGATTCCCACTTCTGTTGATCACTTACTCGCAAAATACCATATCCGACATCGTGGTCTTTACCGACAATATTGGTATAGGTGTGGTGTACATAGTTGTGTGTTTCACGCCAGTCATCACCAGAGGCAATGGTATCCCAATCATAGGTATTACCATTCAGACTTGGTTCATTTAACCAGTCAAACTGACCGTGCATAACGTTATGACCAAGTTCCATGTTTTCTACAATTTTAGAAATACCTAGTATACCTGTACCCAATAACCAGACAGGTGGAATCCAGCCACCAAACATCAACATGCCACGTGATGCGATTTCGGTATAGCGAACAAAGTTACGGACTTTGTAGATATATTTTGCATCTTGCTCACCAAGACTTTGCATCACGTCTTGGCGAATCTGTTCAACACGGCGGCCAAATTCTTCAATTTGCTCAGGGGTTAAATGAGCAGATTTAGAAGCCATAGAAACTTTTAATGCCATATTCATAGGGTTAATCCTCTGTAATTCTTTTTATAGATCAATTGTGACTGGGCTTAATGCCTGGCTCACGCATAGTTTAATTGGACGGTTCGGTTGGTCTTCAATTTCACCTGTTAACAGGTTTTGAGTAACTCCGCTCACTTTGGTACAACTGCATTTATTACAAACACCCATACGGCAGCCATGTTGCGGGCGTAGTCCCGCCTGCTCTGCACTGCTCAGTAAATTCGTTTCAGCTAAAAACTCGTGTTGAGCACGGCGGAAAATAACAGGCTGTGCTGCATGTGTACCAGTCACTTGAAGTGGTTGGAAATATTCTTGGTGAAGCTGAGACTGAGCACCTTTTTGCGCATAAATTTCATTCGTCTGCTGCATCATGCCGTGGTGTCCACATATATAGGTCGCAGTCTGCGCAAAATCTGGAACCAGCTTTTGCAGTAAGCTTTCAGTTAAATGCTGCTTTTGCTCAGTGGTATTAAAAAAATGATATTGAAGCTGTGGGTGCTGTTCTGCCAAAGCTTTTAATTCGGCATGAAAAATTTCTGCACGATTAAAATAAATGACATGAATTTGTTCAAGCTGCTGTTTCAAAGCTTGCTGCAAGAGTGAATAAATTGCAGTAATACCACTTCCTGAAGCAATTAAAATTGCAGGCTGCTGGCCTTGATGCAAAGTGAAATCACCTTGTGGCTGTGAAATTTCAACACACTCGCCCACATGTAATAGTTGAGCTGCACGAGACACCAAGCCTTGTACTTTAATACCTAAAGCGATTTCACCTTGAGTGGTTACTTCAATAATCGAATAGCTACGTTGTTGGTAAACGCCATCGATAAGCAACGTCAATAGAATGCTTTGTCCCGCTCGAACCTGATCGAAATTAAAATTACGATTTGGTTTAAGCTTGATCAGTACCATATCGGTATGAAGCGGCTGAACAGCGGTAACTTCTGCAAGTACCCTTTTCCAAGCCCAAGTCGCGTTAATTTTCTGCAAAACAAAATCAACGAAATCTTCTCGAACCCAATGTGGTTGATAGTTAAGTGTTGCGTTCATACGTTCCTCTTTTGTTTCTGGCTATTTATTTGAGTGAACACATGTTCGTATAGTGAACATATGTACACTATATTTATAAGTGTTCACTCAGTCAACACTTGTTCACTATTTTTTTTATGAAAGTTTGCTCTTTTTTGTTAGACTTTGGCTCACGGTTTAAATAGGTTTTTTTAATGTCGATACGGGATGAACGAAAACAGCAAAGTCGTCAGGCACTTCTCGATGCAGCCTTGCATCTGAGCACGTCTGGGCGTTCGTTCAGTAGTATCAGTTTGCGTGAAGTTGCACGTGAAGTGGGTTTAGTGCCAACAGCGTTCTATCGTCATTTTCAAGACATGGATGAACTCGGGAAAGAGTTGGTTGACCAAGTTGCCCTACATTTAAAAAGCGTTTTACATCAACTCGGCCAGAGTTATTTACAGCACAAGTCTGCAAAAACCCAAACGAGTATTGAACTATTTGTACAGGCAGTGAACCATAGCCCTAAACAGTGGCAATTTATGATTGCTGAACGTTGGGGTGGTTCAGAAACGGTCCGTGCAGCCATTGCTAGAGAAATTGAATTTTTGATTGAAGATCTCACAACAGATCTGACTAAACTCGAAAATTTTAAACATATTCAAAATCCTCAAGACTTAAATGTCTTATCTACCATTTTGACCAATATGTCATTTACATGGGCAATGACGTGGCTCAACCTCGCCAAACAATATCAAGGTGAGCAACTTAAACAGCAACAAACCGCGTTTATTGAAAATGCGTCTACACAAGTTCGCTTACTGTTTAGAGGCATTGCTAACTGGGAACGGTAAAACTGGCAAATGACAAAAAACAGGTTATGTGTTAATACGTAAAGAGTGAAAGAAAAAGGCGAAAATTTCGAGAAAAGTCTTTTTCTTTTTACAGGAAGTAAACTATTCGTTAGGCCAAACTGGTGTGGGAATACCTATGAATCTTGATCGTCATACACAGTTTTTGATGCGCAAAGAAAAAATTCTAAGCGTTGCAGAAAAATTGTTACTAGAAAACAATCAGGAAATTACTCTAGATGAATTAGTGGCCGAGCTAGATATTGCAAAAGGTACGCTTTATAAGCACTTTAGAAGTAAAAATGAACTTCTGCTTGAATTGATTATTCAAAATGAAAAACAAATTTTAGAAATTTCTCAAAAATATAATACTGATTTTAAAGAGTATGCACCACGGTACATGCTCCACCATTTGCTCACACCGGGAAAAACGATTTTATTGCATCAACTTGAAGAAAATCTGACGATGACAGAGTCTAAGTTGAAGCATCTTTTTGAAGAGCTTTATGAAGTTCGTCAACAACGTATTCTAGCGATTAAAGACATTACAGAAAGTTATTTAAAATCATTAAATTATGATATGTCGATTCGTGACTATTTATCTTATATCTGGTCACTCACTTACGGTGCATCGTTGCTTTTAAACTCGACTTATTATCAGCGCTCGATTGGTTCTCGCCAAAAATTAATTAATTTATATATTAACCAAGCATTATCACTACCCACCCAAACCACCAATTTTGATGCGCTCAATTTTCAAATTGAAGACGAGAATTCTCAAAATTAATTGAATTATTTCGTGATTATGAAATAAATTTTATAAAAAAGGGCTTCTTATGAAGCCCTTTTTAAAGCAATAAACTATTATTTTGCCTTACGTTCTTTTTCAATTAAGTAATTAAGGACTTGAGTAACTTTACCATCTTCACCCTGTACAACATACTTACCATTAACGACTACTGCTGGAACACCTGTTAATTGGTACTGTTGAGCAAGTTTATTTGACTCGGCAACTTTTGCAGTTACAGCAAATGAGTTGTAAGTGCTATTAAATTTTTGTTCAGGCACACCGTAACGAGTAAAGAATTTAGCCGCAGAAGCCTGGTCAAAAATCTGCTGACCATTCACCTGAATGGCATGGAATAATGGTAAATGCGTACGCTTACGTACACCTAATGCCTCAGATGTATAGTAAGTACGTGCCCCTTGTTCCCATACTTTGTTCATGGCTGCTGGTGTACGCACAAAACGTACATCACTAGGAATTTGTTTTAACCACGTTTGCATATGTGGTTCAAGTTTAAAACAGTGCGGACAGCCATACCAAAAGAACTCACGAACTTCGATTTTCCCCGGTACTTCCACTTTGCCTGGATTGGCGATTACGGTGTAGTCTTTACCAGCAACAAAATCTGCTGCCATTGCACTACCCGATACGGCCATAATTGCTGCACTCAAACCACCCAAAACCAATTTTTTCATTGTTACAGCTTTTCCTCTAAGTTGTTATGCATTAGCTTATGCCCTAAATATAAAACAAATATGCTAAATTCGTTTTGCTTCTGTGAAGTTTTTTATTGGGTTTATCGCTTTTTTCCCAATAATCGCTACACTAACGGCGAACTACATCAAAAAGATAACCCAAGTTTAGAGGTGACACCATGTCGCAATTGAATGTTGATTTACAAGAAATCGCAAAATTTGAAGCACTTGCTGCCAAATGGTGGGATCAACATTCTGAATTTCGCCCACTTCATCAAATCAATCCTTTACGTTTAAACTGGATTGATGAACGTGCAGGTGGCCTTGCCGGTAAAAAAGTACTTGATGTCGGCTGTGGCGGCGGTATTTTGGCTGAAAGCATGGCACGTCGTGGAGGGGATGTACTGGGCATTGATATGGGTGAAGCGCCTTTAGCCGTAGGCCGTTTGCATGCTCAACAAGAAAATGTTCAAAATATTGAATATCGTCAAATTCCAGTTGAAGAATTAGCGCAAGAACAAGCAGGCCAATATGATGTGGTCACTTGCATGGAAATGATGGAACACGTTCCAGACTCGGCATCCATTGTAAAAGCATGTCAGACTTTGGTTAAACCCGGTGGCCATGTGTTCTTCTCGACCATCAACCGTAACCCGAAA
Source organism: Acinetobacter sp. UC24323 (assembly GCF_024151445.1). Lineage (NCBI taxonomy): Bacteria > Pseudomonadati > Pseudomonadota > Gammaproteobacteria > Moraxellales > Moraxellaceae > Acinetobacter > Acinetobacter sp. UC24323. Next base: position 57,411 of record NZ_JAHIBY010000015.1, read on the forward strand.
TCCTATTTATTCGCCATTATTGGTGCTGAATATGTACTACGCATGCTGCCAAAAGGTACGCATGATTATCACAAGTTTATTCGCCCATCTGAAATGGCACATGACATTCGTAATGCAGGCTTAACTTTAAAAGAAATGACAGGCTTGCACTACAACCCAATTACGAAGCGTTATTGGTTAGCACCAAATGTTGATGTTAACTATATGGTTCACACAATAAAGACAGGTGCATGATGAAAGCTGTTTTATTTGATTTAGACGGCACTCTCATCGATACGGCTGCCGACTTTATTCGTATTATTCAACAAATGTGCCATGATGCAAGACGCCCTGTTGTAGAAGCCGATCTTATTCGTACACAAGTGTCTGAAGGTGCCCGTGCGATGGTCAAATTGGTCTACCCAGAGTTGGATGTGACCAATCCAATTTTCTTGGCACATCGACAAAATTTTTTAGATTTGTATGGCAATAATATAGTTGTCGATACTGACCTGTTTGAAGGAATGTATCCACTTTTAGAAGAGTTAGAAGCTCAGCGAATTCCGTGGGGTATTGTCACCAATAAACCACGTGGTTTAAGTGAATCTCTTCTAGAAGAGTTAAACCTGACAGAACGCTGTGCGGTTTTGGTATGTCCGGAAGATGTTTCTAAAACCAAGCCAGACCCGGAACCTATGTATTTGGCTGCAAAGCAGTTAAATATCCCGGCAAATGAAATCATTTATGTGGGGGATCACCCACGTGATATCGATGCTGGCCGCAATGCTGATATGTATACCATCTTGGCAGCTTATGGCTATTTACCTGTCGAACATCGGGATGATTTAAACGCTTGGCAAGCCGATTCGATTGTAAATACGGTGACAGAATTACACGAGTTGTTACGTCAAAAGCTTCCTGCTCTACAGGAAAATCAGCGTATGATAAGTTAACACAAGAGTTTTATAAGCTTTTTTAACGGTTACTTATATCAATATAAAAAGAAGGAGGTTTACCAATGAAATATTCAGAATATCAACCTCGTCCGGATCTACTCAAAGATCGAATTATTTTAATCACTGGTGCTGGTGATGGAATTGGGCGAGCTGCGGCCCTCAGTTATGCTTTACATGGTGCAACTGTCGTCTTGCATGGTAGAACCTTAAATAAACTTGAAGTAATTTATGATGAAATTGAAGGTTTAGGCGCACCTCAGCCTGCTATTTTACCCCTCCAGCTTTCGAGTGCTTCCGATCGCGATTATGATTTCTTAGTTAGTACGCTAGAAAAACAATTTGGTCGTTTGGATGGCATTTTGCATAATGCAGGTATTTTGGGTGAGCGGGTAGAACTTGCACATTATCCAGCAGAAGTATGGGATGATGTGATGGCAGTCAATTTACGTGCACCTTTTGCTTTAACCCAAGCTTTATTACCGCTATTACAAAAGTCAGAAAACGCTTCTGTCGTATTTACCAGCTCAGGTGTAGGCCGTGAGGCACGCGCGCTCTGGGGTGCGTATTCTGTCTCGAAAGTCGCGATTGAAGCGGTGAGCAAGATTTTTGCGGCTGAGCATACTTATCCAAATATTCGCTTTAATTGTATTAACCCAGGGGCTACACGTACTGCCATGCGTGCTAAAGCTTATCCTGAAGAAGATCCGAAAACATTACCAACACCTGAGTCCATCATGCCGGCTTATCTTTATTTAATGGGTGAAGATAGCTTAACGCTCAATGGACAAAGTATTGATGCACAGGATTAAATAATTACAGATGAAAAGCTAAAATAATTTATAGCCGATCATCACATCTGGCTTGGCTATACCTGAAAAGATATATACAAGCCTTTTTTATTATTGAGAAAAACGCTGGATTTATCCGTAATTTTAATTGAAGCATTAAATGATCTTCACAGTTTCTCTGCATTTTGCGCGTACAGTATTCAACATGAGAGACATCAGATGTAAACGAGGATGCATCATGAAAAAGTTGTTCACCATCTTAGCCCTTTGCATCACTGTACTGACCACCAGTATGGCAAGCTTTGCTGATCCTCCTTTTGACCGAGGACATGGCCCGAAAGGTCCTAAAGGCGGACCTCGTGGTGAATGGAATGATCGTGGGCATAAATTTGACCGTGACGATAATGGTGATCGTGTTCGCGATGAACGCCGTATGCGTGAGGAACGTGGCTTTGAGCGTCTGAAACAACATCGTTGGCAGCCAGGTTATGTGATGCCACAGCACTATCGTGGTAATGGTTATAAAGTCGACTATAAAGACAATAACTTACCTAAACCCGATCGTAACCAGCAGTGGTACAAAATTAACAATGACTATATTTTAGTCGACACGGACTCTAACAGTATTGTGAGTATTCGCGGTTTCTAAGATAGATAGCTCCTCACTATCGCTTAGTAGGAAAGGATGAAGCTGATCGGCTTTATCCTTTTTTTATTTTTATATCAATATGATATAAAAATTTAAATCTTCTAAATTTCTTCTTATTTCATAGAAAATTTTCACATTTATTATTCTTCGCCTTCACGATTTATCTGTAATTTTTCACTAATCTTCAATTATCGAAATTTAATAGATCATTCGAGGTTTACGATGAAAAAGATAACAACAGCAATTGTTCTTTCAATGAGTGGTTTAATCGCAACAACAGCAATGGCTGCGCCTCACGACCATTATCACCACCAAGGATATGAGACAAAAACAGTCAAAGTTATCCATAAAGATGACCATGCGAATATCTGGCGTGCAGGCCAAGTCGTACCGCATCAATACCAACATCCACGTTATGTCATTGACTACCGCTCACACCAGAAATTGACTAAGCCAGGTCGTTATCAAAAATGGTATAAGGTGAACGGAAATTATGTACTCGTAAATGAGCAAAGCCATAAAATTATTAAAGTAATTCGTTAAGTTCATAAAACATCTAACACCCAAATCTAATTTGGGTGTTTTTTTATCTAAAACATGCGACTTTGAGCTTTTTTGTTTAGAATCCTCTTTATATCTTTTTGCTGTTGATTCGAGATCGGTATGCCAACTAAGTCTTTAGAGAAATCACATAATAATACCCAGCATTATGTACATTGGTTCCGACATTCAGCACCCTACATCAATGCGCATCGTGATAAAACTTTTGTTTTAATGTTTGGCGGTGAAGCAGTCCGCGATCCTAATTTCGAACATATTATTCACGATATTGCCTTATTACATTCTCTTGGCATTCGCTTAATCTTAGTGCATGGCGCACGACCACAAATTAATCACAACCTTAAAGAAAAAGGGATTGAAACCCCTTTTTATGATAACTGCCGTATTACTACACGCGAATCTTTAAGCTGTGTTATGAGTGCTGTAGGATCTATTCGGTTAGAAATCGAAGCGTTGTTATCTATGGGCTTAGCCAACTCTCCAATGTATGGCGCTCGAATAGATGTCGTATCAGGTAATTTTGTAACCGCTAAACCTTATGGTATTCGTGAAGGAATGGATTTTCAGCTTACAGGCGAAGTTCGTTCAATAGATACAGACGCGATTGAACGTCATCTTGATAACAATAATATTGTTTTACTTGGCCCAACGGGCTATTCAACCACAGGTGAAGTATTTAATTTAAGAGCTGAAGAAGTTGCAACCAAAACTGCGACTTATTTAAAGGCAGATAAATTAATCTTTTTAGGTGAGCAACAAGGTTTACCTAACGAAGATGGGCAATTACTGCGTGAATTAAGCCCACACCAGCTTGATTACTATATTCAACAATACCAAACCACACACCCAACCCTAACCCTACATTTGCAAGAAGCAAAAAAAGCATCTTTATCGGGTGTACATCGTGTCCATCTAATTTCTTATTCTTATGATGGTGCACTTATTGAAGAACTCTTTACGCGTGATGGTGTGGGTACCATGATTACCGATGCGCATTATGAAGAAGTTCGTATGGCGCATATTCAAGATGTCGGCGGCTTAATGAACCTATTACGCCCGTTAGAAGAAGAAGGCATTTTGGTGTATCGCTCACGTGAACGTTTAGAACAAGAAATTAACCAGTTCGCTGTCATTGAACGAGACGGTATGATTTTGGCCTGCGCTGCCCTTTATCCAATTCCGACTGAGTTTAATGAAACACGTTCAGCAGAAATTGCTTGTGTGGCAGTACACCCAAGTTATCGTAAATCAAACCGTGGCAGCCAAATTCTGCAATTTCTCGAAGAAAAGGCCAAACAACAAGGTATTCGTCAATTGTTCGTTTTAACCACCCGTACCGCGCACTGGTTCTTAGAACACGGTTTCCATCAGGTGAGTGTGGATAACTTACCAAATGCCCGTCAGGCACTTTATAACTATCAAAGAAATTCTTTAGTCTTTAAAAAATTGCTTCCCTAGACTATGCATTTTTTAAGATATTCTTATTTCAGATAAGCTTAGTCTAAAAAGTACAACCATAAAGGTAATTAATGTATGGTTGTACTTTTTTTAAATCTTTAAATTTTATTCTTTTAATAACTTTTACTTTATTTACATATACTTAAATATCTTTTTATAAATATTGTCCTGTTCAATAAATCATTTTTTTGCATAAGTTTATCGCCGAAAGTTTTTAGCTTTTTTTTGCATAAATAAAGACTGAATATTTATTTTTTACGAAATAAAAATCCCTTTAGGGTATCTGCTCATCCAATTATTTTTCTTTTTCTCTTTCGGGGAGCACGAAACCACATGGCACTTTTTAATTCCACTTCATGGGCAAAATATTCAGTCATTGCTGCCAGCCTTGCGGGAGTGATGATGCTAGGTGGTTGTGCCAAAAAAGAGGAGCACACCACGACAACTTTAAATATCGGCTATCAGAAATATGGCATCCTTCCTATTCTAAAAGCACGTGGTGACTTGGAAAAAGCGCTCAAAGATCAAGGCGTACAAGTGAAATGGGTCGAGTTTCCTGCGGGACCTCAATTACTTGAAGGCCTAAATGTAGGAAGTGTTTCGTTAGGCGAAGCAGGTGAAGCACCACCTATTTTTGCTCAAGCAGCCAATCCAAATTTAGTCTATGTCGCAAATCAACCTGCTGCACCAAAAGCAGAAGCGTTATTGGTACAAAAAGATTCTCCAATCCAGTCTATTAAAGACTTAAAAGGAAAACGTGTCGCACTGAATAAAGGTTCGAATGTTCACTACCTTTTATTAAAAGTCTTAGAAGCAAATCACTTGAGCTTGAGTGATATTCAACCTGTTTATTTACCACCATCAGATGCGCGTGCTGCCTTTGAAAAAGGAGCTGTCGACGCATGGGTGATTTGGGATCCGTTCTTTGCAGCAGCTGAACATCAGATTCAGGCCCGTGTTCTGGCAACAGGTGAAAACTTGGTAAGCAATCATCAGTTCTACTTAGCTGATCGTAAATTTGCAGAAAATAATCCAAAAGTTCTGAACACGGTTGTACAAACGCTAAACCAGACAACTGAATGGGTCAGCACACACCAAGATGAGGCTGCCAAGCTACTCGAAAAACCTACGGCACTTGAATTTGATGTACTCAAAACATCCATTTCACGTATGGGTTTTGGAGTTCAGCCAATATCTGACAAGGTAGCCCAAGAACAACAATATGTAGCTGATGCCTTCTACGCGCAAAAGCTCATTCCCAACAAGCTCACCATTCAAGAAGCCATTTTAAAACTGAAATAAACCCAGCTTGGGCACAGCTTAAATAACGATATAAATGCTGTGCCTTGTGTTAAGGGAACAAGGATATCAATATGCAACATCAGTCATTATTTAATAAGAGTCAGTGGACTCAGTTAGTTAAGCGCTTTAGCGCGGTCGCTGTATTAGGTTTCACAATCGCAGCACCTGCTTGGGCAATTGACCCAACAGTGAAAGAACTTCGTATTGGTTTTCAAAAAAGTTCGATTAACTTCGCGATTGCCAAACAGCAGAAACTATTTGAACAAGAATTTCCAAATGCCAAAATCACTTGGAATGAGTTCCCCGCTGGCCCTCAAATTTTAGAAGCCTTAGCTGTTGGCTCACTCGATGTTGGCGTTACTGGAGACACGCCCCCGGTCTACGCTCAAGCCGCTGGCAAGCCTTTATATTACATTGCTTATGAAGCAGCCAAACCATTGGCCTCAGCAATTTTAGTTCCCAAAAACTCACAACTAAAACAGCTTAAGGACCTAAAAGGTAAACGTATTGCGCTACAAAAAGGTTCTAGCTCACATTACCTACTTGTACAGGCCGTACGTAAAGCAGGCTTAAAATGGAGTGACATTACGCCAATTTGGCTCACACCTGCCGATGCCCGCGCTGCATTCCAAAAGGGTGCTGTTGATGCATGGGCAATATGGGATCCGTACTACGCTTCAGCACAACTAGAAGACCAAGCTCGTGTTCTTGCATCTGGTAAAGGCCTAAGCCCGAACTATACCTTTTACTTAGCCGCTCCAAATTTTGTTAAGCAATATCCAAAAGCTGTTCCAGGACTCATCAAGCAGATCAATCAAGCTGACAAATGGGTCCAAAGCCATCAAGCAGAAACTGCAAGTGCGATTGGCCAAAGTACAGGCCTAAAACCTGCGACCAGTGACTTATTTATTAAACGCCGTCCACGTCCATCATCGGCAGCTCCACTTAACAGCAAAGTCATTGCTGAACAACAGCAGCTTGCAGACATCTTTACTCAACAAGGCATCATCCCAAAACCAATCAGCATTAAACAAGCTGTTTGGGGTGCCAAGTAATTTCAATAGATATATAGGTAATGCACATGAAAATTTTCTGGTTTATTCCTACCCACGGTGATAGTCGCTATTTAGGTACAAGTAAAGGCGCTCGTCAGGTTGACCATGCCTATATGAAGCAAATTGCTGTGGCAGTAGATAACTTGGGTTACGAAGGAGTACTTATTCCAACAGGTCGTTCATGTGAAGACCCATGGATTACGGCGGCTAGCCTAATCGATGCAACTCAACACCTTAAGTTTTTAGTTGCATTACGTCCAGGGGTAACAACACCAGCGTTGGCAGCTCGTATGGCTGCAACATTTGACCGCTTGTCGAATGGTCGTGTTCTACTCAACTTAGTGACTGGTGGTGATGAAGCAGAACTACGTGGGGATGGTTTATATGAAGATCACTCAACGCGTTATCAAACAGCCAATGAATACGTAAAAATCTGGTGTGAAATTTTGACGCGTTCACATACGGGTGAAGCTTTTACATTCCACGGTGAACGCTTACAAGTAGATGATGCAAAGCTACTTTACCCACCTGTACAAAAGCCTTATCCACCTCTTTGGTTCGGTGGTTCTTCAGATGTTGCTGTTGAACTCGCGGCTGAGCAAGTCGACACCTACCTGACTTGGGGTGAACCACCAGCAGCCGTGAAAGAAAAGATCGAACATGTTCGTGCCAAAGCTGAGGCTAAGGGCCGTAAATTAACTTATGGCATTCGTTTGCATGTCATTGTTCGTGAAACCAATGAACAAGCATGGGCAGCAGCTAACGAGCTTATCCAGTATCTGGATGATGCAACTATTGCTGCAGCACAGAAAAAATTTGCACAAATGGACTCCGTGGGTCAGCAACGTATGGCTGCTCTACACGGCGGTAATCGAGACAAACTTGAAGTATCTCCAAATCTTTGGGCAGGTATCGGTCTAGTCCGCGGTGGTGCAGGTACAGCACTTGTCGGCGATCCTGAAACCGTTGCTGCACGTATTCAGGAATATGCGGATTTAGGTATCGATACCTTTATTTTCTCAGGCTATCCACACCTTGAAGAGTCAATCCGTTTTGCAGAGTTAGTATTCCCATTATTACCAATCGAGACCCGAGCTAAACTTGCTCAACCAAACTTAACTGGTCCATTCGGTGAAATCATTGCCAACAACTATGTTCCAGACGAGAAGAAACAAAATAGTTCCGTCAAGGAGCCTGCATGAGCAAAGATATAAATATTGTTTCACGTGGAACGAAACAAGTCGGGCAGCGTCTGCTGCCTTGGATTTTTCCGATTGTTCTATTGGTTGTTTGGCAAATTGCATCGAGTTCAGGCCTTTTAGAAAATCGTATTCTGCCGGCTCCTACGGCTGTCGTTTCTGCTTTTTGGCATCTACTCATTAGCGGCGAGCTATGGCAGCACGTTAAAGTCAGTGCAGGACGGGCCTTACTCGGACTATTTATTGGTGGTGGTTTAGGTTTGCTATTGGGTCTGCTCAATGGGTCTTCGCGTTTCGCCTCTACCCTGCTCGATACAACCTTGCAAATGATTCGTAACATCCCAGCATTAGCACTTATTCCACTGGTTATCTTGTGGTTCGGTATTGATGAAACAGCCAAATTATTTTTGGTGGCGGTCGGAGTCTTCTTCCCTATTTATATCAACACCTATCACGGTATCCGTTCAGTCGATCCACAATTAATTGAGATGGGTAAAAGCTATGGTCTTTCACGTTGGCAGCTTTACAAAGAAATTATTCTACCGGGTGCGATGCCCTCTATTTTAGTTGGTTTACGTTTTGCTTTAGGTCTGGTTTGGGTGTTGCTCATTGTAGCTGAGACTATTTCAGCACAAGCAGGTATTGGCTATATGACTATGAATGCACGAGAGTTTTTGCAAACTGATGTGGTTCTGGTCGGTATTCTTCTTTATGCCCTATTAGGCAAATTAGCCGATGTTCTAGCGCAAATTTTGGAACGTTATTTACTACGCTGGCATGCCGGTTATCAAAAATAAAGGAGCTTAAAATATGACAAATCTGAATTTAAATATTAATCAGAATGACGTAGAGCTCATTCCAGAAAACCATCCAGAGTCACAAGAACCTGTGGTAGGCGCAGAGATTCTGATTGAACAGCTTTATAAGTTTTATGGTGAAGTTAAAGTTCTTGAAGATCTTAACCTTCATATTCAACCGGGCGAATTTTTAGCTATTGTTGGTCGTAGTGGCTGCGGTAAAAGTACTTTATTGCGCTTAATTGCCCAACTTGAAAAAGCCAGTTTTGGAGAAATCAAATTTAAATCTGCCCGACATTTGCGTGAAGGTATTACTAACGATGACATACGGGTTATGTTTCAAGACCCCCGGTTACTTCCTTGGAGAAATATTCTTCAGAACGTGCAACTTGGGCTACCAAAATCGCAACATGCTTTGGCAGAAGAATTATTAGAAAAAGTAGGTTTAAAAGAAAAAGCGGGACAATGGCCTTCACAGCTCTCAGGTGGTCAACGACAACGTACTGCCCTAGCCCGTGCGTTATCTCATACTCCCCGTATTTTATTGTTAGATGAACCTTTGGGTGCATTAGACGCGTTAACTCGTCTTGAGATGCAAAGCTTGATTGAACGTTTATGGAAAGAGCAAGGTTTTACTGCCATTTTAGTTACACACGATGTAAGTGAAGCAGTGCAACTGGCTGACCGCATTATATTGTTAGATAAAGGTCAGATTGCTCAAAGTTTTCAAGTTAATTTGCCGCGTCCACGGAAAAAGAGCATTACTTTTGCTCAGCTTGAACAACAAGTACTCGATGCCGTTTTAGCCACTTAAGGTTGAGATGAGTAATGAGAACCATTCAACCGAAAAATGCCCAATTAACGAGCAATAAAACTGATGATTTATTGCTCTTTTTTAGGGCGGAGATTAAAAAATATTTTTAAGAATAACAATAAACTAGTGAATCTCTCTATTTTTTGCACAATAGTATATCTATTGCTCAAATAACTATCCGTTTTTTCACTAAAAAAGTGAGACACCTGTGCACAAATCAAACGATTTACCTTACAATGGAAACACTATCTTTTTAATTTATGCAGCAAATGGAACAAAAGAAGAGTACCCAAAAGCGCAATCAGCTTCTTGCTGCCGCCCTTGATGTGTTTTCACTATATGGGTTCAGTGGCGCAAGTCTGGATGAAATTGCCCAACTCGCTGACATGCATAAGTCGAATATTTTCTATTACTATGAAAATAAAGAGTCTTTATATGTGGAAGTGCTGACCACAGTTTTACAAAAATGGCTAGCTCCCTTACAAACCTTAGAAGCTGAGTTAGAACCAGCCGAAGCCTTGTCTCATTATTTAATTCAAAAAATCGAACTTTCTCGTAGCCAACCAAAAGCTTCGCGACTATTTGCTTTAGAAATTATTCAAGGGGCACCGCATATTTTGCCTATATTGAAAGGACCCTTGAAAAAGCTATTTAAGCGCAAAGCTAAGGTCATTCAAACTTGGCAAGAGCAAGGAAAAATTTCACCAGATATCGACCCAGAACTTTTAATTCTCAATATTTGGGGTCTTACGCAAAATTATGCCGATTTTGCGACTCAAATGGAAATGGTAACCGGGAAAACTCTTCGTAACCGCAGTATGTTCCAGCGCTCGATTGAGCATACGGTACATATGATGCTCTACGGCGTATTACCTCGCTAAAATAAAAAAGATCGGCAAATTTGCCGATCTTTTTTTAGAAATGATTTTGATAAAGTGCTAAAAGCTTTTGTGCACCCAATAATAAGTTTTCTTCCCAATCCAAATGGGCCGTATCATCTGCTCCATCAGTAATATATTTCACCGAAATTAAACGTACACCTAACTTGTGGCAAACTTTTGCTAACGCATAACCTTCCATATCGACCACATCACAAGCGACCTTCGGCTGACCCGTTTCAAATGAGTCCCCTGTCCCACAAATTCCTTTTGGTAAATCCGCAAAATGCGTTTGGAGATGAATTTCAGCCGCCAAGTGGTCATCTAACGGCGTTACCCCAACTTCAAATCCTAAAGGTGAAACGTCCATATCACGTTGTACAAAAGTTTTTATTTCTACTAAATCGTGCCGATTAAAAGATGAACTTCCTGCTGTACCTAAGTTAATTAAAGTTTTACAGCCTGTTTTTTGAATAACTTCAAACGCTTTAAAAGCAGCATTGATCTTACCAATACCACTGTAATGGACTTCGATACCTGCTTGCTCGAATAAACCTTTAGATTCGTTGGGAAGTGCCATAATTAAAGCGGTATCAGTGTTCATTCAAAAAGCTCAAATCAGAATTAACAAAATTAGAAAGTAAGTATAAATCAGGTGCAAAAGCTTTTTGCACCTTTTCACCTTTACTGCATTCTTTGTTGTAAAGCCACCAAACATGGAGAGAAGAATAGTTTGCCACTGTATGCTCCGGCTAAGGTTTTCTTCATTACCACGCTCCACATCACTAATAATAAAATACTGAATGCCACAGCGACGTATTGTAAAAATACAACTTCAATCTGATGACCTAAATTAAATAAAGCCAAAATAAACACACCAAATGGGAAGGTTAAACCCCACCAACCCAAGTTAAACGGAATACCTGTCTTTGCATGACGAAGTGTTGTTAAAATCGCAAGACCAAGCCACCATAACCCAAAGCCTAAAAGTACTAAACTACCCACAACGCCCAAGGCTTGAAATACATGGGCAAACTCAGGAAAGCCAACATTTACAAATACTCTTTGTGCCTGCTCACCTAGCAATAATAGACCTAAAGCACCTGTCCCAATCGGACCTAAAGAAAGCCAGCTAGAAATCGCGACTTCTTTTTCTGGTAACTGATGCAAAGCCATACGTAACATTAAAATCGTTAAAATGGCAAATGCAGGTAAAACAGAGATTCCCCAAAGTACGTAACCTGCTAACAATAAATGAAAGCCATGCACATCTGCTGGTAAATGTGCAACCAACATGCCCGCAGAACTTGCTGCGACTTCACAAGCAACTACAGGTAAAAGCCAAATTGCAGTCATGGTATGTAGCTGATGATTCTGACGGCTAAACATGCAAAATGGTACGATCCATGCAATTGCTAGTGCTAAAAAAACGTCGATGTACCACAAAGCTTGGGCGATATGAACTGCCACTTCGCCGTAAAGCCCGATTCCGAAGCTTAAAAAGCCATTTAGTATGGTTGCAAGCCCCATCGGTATAGCACCTAAAAACAAGCTCATATTTGGATGATTAAATATTTGCTTCGCTTCATGCGGGAAGAGTAACCACCGCAATAAATAGAGAACTGAAAAAACACTAAATAGAACAATATTAAATTGCCATAACAGCGTAGCCAGCATAAATAAAAATGATTTGGCAAATGGAAGCTGAATTAAAATCATACTGACCACGCCAGTACCCATAGTTGCTGTAAACCAATTTGGGGTAAAATGCCGTATAACATCTTTACTTTGATTTAATTGGTAAAAGGGTCTTTTCATCTTAAGTCTCTAATCAAAGAGTGGATGAGGCTATAGTAGGATAAATTAATAATAAGAAAAATTGATTTATTTTTATTTAATTCATCATTTTTTTAGATATAAAAAGTATTCGTATTGAAAAATACCTGAGTAAAAACACAACAACAAGACGAATCTGTGAGATTATGGCAATATATAGCCCTTGCAAAAATAGCCATATTTTAAGTTCATGAAACTGCTTCGTCTTAATGCGTTATCGCCCAATTTCCAGTTACCACAAACAGCGGTAACTATTGGTAATTTTGATGGTGTCCATTTAGGTCACCAAGCGATGATTGCTCAACTCAAAAAAATTGCTGCAGCACAAGGCTTAAGAACATTGGTCATGATTTTTGAGCCCCAACCGCTTGAGTTCTTTAAAGGCTACGATGCCCCACCTCGTATTAATTCATTACGGGAAAAAGTTGAATATCTAGCTGAACTTGGGGTGGATTACATTGCGGTTGCCAAGTTTGACCAGCATTTCCGTAGCATGAGTGCTTCTGAGTTTGCAGATTTATTAAAAGACAAATTAAATGCTCAAGCTTTGGTTTTAGGAGATGACTTTCATTTCGGCAAAGACCGACAAGGCAATAGCGAATTTTTAAAGAATTACGGCTTTCAAGTCACAAATTTACATACGATTGAACTCGAAGGTGAACGTGTCAGTTCAACTCGTATTCGCCAAGTGCTTCAAGTGGGTAATCTCGCTTTAGCAGCTAAATTATTAGGCCGTCCGTACAGTATTACCGGTCGTGTTCAATATGGCGACCAAATTGGACGAACTTTAGATTTCCCAACGATTAATGTTCGTCTCAACCGCCATAAGCCTTGTTTAAATGGTATTTATGGCGTTGAAGTCATTTGCGAAACAACTTCGCTAACTCAAAAAGTGCTTCAGGATAATCCTGAAAAGCCAGGAATTGCCGGATACCATGAAAACAGCCTCTATGGTGCAGGTCATGTCGGTACACGTCCAGCCATTCAGCAAGAACATCCAGAGTGGAGATTAGAAGTACATTTCCCTGATGTTTCTGCTAATCTGTATGGCTTATTTATGCGGGTGACTTTTCTTCACTATCTTCATGGTGAATTGAACTACCCTTCGCTTGAAGCACTTAAGGCAGGAATTGATAATGACGTGCAGCAATTACGACAATATCGTAACGACACGACACAATTTCCTTTTTAATTCGAATTTTGATTGTAAAACATGTCGGCTCCCAAGCTGATTAAACTGGAAGACAACTTGCATGAGCGATAAGCAAACTACTGAAAATGCAGTGGACTACAAAGCCACGCTAAACCTGCCGGATACTCAATTTGCAATGAAAGCAAATTTGGCAGTACGTGAAGTGAAATGGTTAGAAGAGTGGTATACCGACAACATTTATCAGCAGATTCGTGCATCGCGTATTGGTAAGAAAAAATATATTTTGCATGATGGCCCTCCATATGCGAACGGTACAATTCACTTGGGCCATGCGGTTAACAAAGTACTTAAGGATATCATCGTAAAAAGCCGTACTTTGGCAGGTTTCGATGCGCCATATGTACCAGGTTGGGACTGTCACGGTTTACCAATCGAACTAAAAGTTGAAGAAAAAGTAGGTAAAGTCGGTGAAAAAGTTGATGCAGCCACTTTCCGTAAACACTGCCGTGAATATGCGCTAAAGCAAATTGATTTACAGCGTACTGACTTTAAACGTCTTGGTATTTTAGGTGACTGGGATAATCCTTACCTCACCATGAATTACAAACAAGAAGCCGATATCGTCCGTGCTCTAGGTTTAATCCAAAAAAATGGTCATATCCAGCCGGGCTTAAAGCCAGTGAACTGGTGTATGGACTGTGGCTCAGCACTTGCTGAAGCTGAAGTTGAATACGAAGATAAAAAATCAGACGCAATTGACGTTGGTTTTGGCGTTGTAGATTTAAAAGACTTAAGCGCTCGTGTAAATGTAGATATTCAAGATCCAACTGATATCGTGATCTGGACCACTACACCTTGGACGTTACCAGCGAACCAAGCAGTTGCATTACATGCCGAAATTGAATATCAATTGGTACAAGTGACTACTGAACGTGGTAAGCAAAACTTTATTCTTGCTAAAGACTTAGTTGCTTCTGCAATCGAGCGTTACAAGCTTGAAAACCCAGTTGTTTTAGCTGACTTTACTGGTTCAGCTCTTGAAAATCTTACCCTACAACACCCTTTACTTACCGATCGCCAAGTTCCGGTTATTTTAGGTGAACACGTTATCGCAACAAGCGGTACAGGTGCTGTACACACTGCTCCTGGCCACGGTGCAGATGACTATAAAGTAGGTCTTCAATACAACCTTAAAGTTGAAAACCCAGTGGGTGGTAACGGCGTTTACTTACCAACCGCACCAATCTTTGCTGGCGAGCACATCTATAAAGCCAATCCAAAGATTATTGAAGCTTTAGGTGCTGTAGGTCGCTTATGGGCTCATCAACCAATTAAACACAGCTACCCACACTGCTGGCGTCATAAGACTCCAATTATTTTCCGTGCTACACCGCAATGGTTTATCAGCATGGATCAAAAAGGTTTACGTGACGGTGCACTTAATGCCATTGAAAACGATATCGAGTTTGTACCGAACTGGGGTAAAAACCGTATTGAATCAATGATCGAAGGCCGTCCGGACTGGTGTATCTCACGTCAACGTACTTGGGGTGTACCAATTCCTTTCTTCGTTCATAAAGATACGAACGAATTGCACCCTCGTACGCCTGAGCTCATCGAAGAAGTTGCCAAACTTATCGAGAAAGAAGGTATTGATGCATGGTTTAACCGTGATGCGAAGGACTTCATTGGTGAAGATGCTGAACAGTACAATGCTGTTCGCGATACGCTTGATGTATGGTTTGACTCTGGTACAACGCATTACGCTGTACTTGAGCAACGCGACGAATTAGAAAGTCCTGCTGACTTATATTTAGAAGGTTCAGACCAACACCGTGGTTGGTTCCAATCTTCTTTATTAACGTCTATGGCAATTCACAATCGTGCGCCATATAAAGCCTTGTTAACTCATGGTTTTACAGTTGATGAGAATGGCCGTAAATTATCAAAATCTTTAGGCAACTATATTCCGCTTGAAGAAATCATCAAACAACTTGGTGCCGATGGTTTACGTTTATATGTAGCATCTAGCGACTATCGCTATGAAATTGCAGCATCGAAAGAAATCTTTAGCCGTGTAAGTGATAGCTACCGTCGTATTCGTAATACGCTACGCTTCTTACTTGCAAACTTAAATGGTTTCAAACCAAGTACGGATGCTCTGGCAGTAGATGATCTTATTGCTCTTGATCAATACATCTTGCAACGTGCTAATGAAGTACAACAGACCATTATCGCGGCCTATGAAGAAATGAACTTCCACGTCGTGTGTAGTGCGTTAACAAGCTTCTGTATTAATGACTTAGGTGGTTTCTATCTAGACATCATCAAAGACCGTCAATACACCACTAAGGCTGACTCACAAGCACGTCGTTCCGCACAAACAGCGCTTTACCATATCGTACAAGCATTTGTTCGCTGGATGAGCCCGATTCTAAGCTTCACAGCTCAAGAAGCGTGGCCACTTATTCCTGAACAAACTGAGAAGTATGTATTTACAGCTGAATGGTATGACTTACCTGTTTCATCAAAAGCAAACTTGCTTTCTGAAGCAGATTGGCAAACATTGATTAGCGTAAAATCTGCAGTAAATAAACAGATTGAAGCAGCTCGTAACGCTAAACTTGTCGGTAGTAATCTTTCAGCCAAAGTTGAACTTTGGGCAAATGAATCATTACAAACAGTTTTAAACCAACTGGCTGATGAACTCCGTTTTGTTCTTATTACTTCGCAAGTAGTAGTACATCCATTTGCTGAACAAGGTGAAGCAACTGAAATGGAAGGCTTACGTGTACAAGTATCTGCAGCTGAAGGTGAAAAATGTGCACGTTGCTGGCATGTCCTTCCGGATGTAAATACACATGCCGATCATCCTGGTTTATGTGGTCGTTGTATTGTGAACGTCACTGGTCGTGGCGAAGTGAGAAAATATGCCTAATTCACAAGCTAAAAAAGGCTTATTCCAGTTTTATCCTCACAACCTCATTTGGCTTGGACTTTCTGTCCTTGCCATTGTGTTGGATCAATGGACAAAATGGATTGCAAGTACACATCTGAACTACGCAGATCCTGTACCTGTGCTTCCATTCTTAAACTGGACACTATTACATAACTATGGTGCAGCTTTTAGCTTTTTATCTGATGCTGGAGGATGGCAACGCTATTTCTTCACATCTTTGGCAGGCTTAGTTTCAATACTTTTTGTATTTTGGTTGCTACGTATGCCTAAAAAAATGGTGGTGCTACCTGTAGCTATCGCTTTAATTTTAGGTGGAGCCCTTGGTAATCTAATTGACCGTATTACTTTAGGGTATGTGGTCGATTTTATTCATGTTTATTACCAAAATCATCACTTTCCAGCTTTTAATATTGCGGACAGTGCCATTACTCTAGGTACCATTTTGCTACTCATCGATACATTTTTCCTTGAGAAGCAAAGACCTAAAAATTCGGATGCATAATATGACCGAAATTATTCAGCCTAATGAAGAAATTCGTATTACTGACGGTTCTAAAGTTGACCTACACTTTTCTGTCGCTATCGAAAATGGTGTAGAAATTGACAATACACGTAGCCGTGAAGAGCCTGTTAGCTTGACTATTGGCGACGGTAACTTGTTACCAGGTTTTGAGAAAGCGCTTCTTGGCTTACGTGCAGGCGATCGACGTACAGTACATCTACCACCAGAAGATGCTTTTGGTCCGTGGAATCCTGAAAATATACAAACTTTTGATACGGTTAAATTCGAACAACGACCTATTCCTGGTCACATGATCGAGTTTGAAGATAAAGCAAAAGCAACTTTATTTGGTGTTGTGAAGTCAGTAAATGATGATATTACTGAAATTGATTTCAACCATCCTCTAGCCGGCAAAAATATTACTTTTGAAGTAGAGATATTTAAAGTGACTCCAGCTGGTCAACAAGGCATTAAGATCATGTAAAAAAAGCCCTCGATTGAGGGCTTTTTTATTATTTAACTTTTATTGATGACATAAGAATCCTTACAAATTCTATATTCTCACGCACCTATATAATGAATTAAGTTATAAAGATAAAAATCCTTAGGAAAAACATATGCTGGTCTATATTATCGTCGGAAGTGTTCGCGAAAGGCGCACAGCTATTAAAATTGCCAATTGGTTAGAAACAACAATACCCTCATTTAATCTAAAAGATTTTCAAACAGAAGTAATTGATTTAAAAGAATGGAATCTACCCTTATTTTCAGGTTCTCACCCACCTGCTACAGGTATTTATGATCAACCTAAACAACAAGAATGGGCTGATAAAATTGCCCAAGCTGATGCATTTATCTTTATTAGCCCAGAATACAACCACGGTTACAGCCCAGCTTTAAAAAATGCACTGGACTATGTCGGTAAGGAATGGAGCGGTAAACCAGCCGCATTTATAGGTTATGGCTCAACAAATGGTTCTCGTTCTATTAGCCAAATACGCCAAGTCACTTCAAGTTTAAGTATTGTTGACCCAAATGCTGTAATAGAAATTCGGGATATATTTAAGCGTAATAAAGATGAAAAATTCGAAGCCAATGAGTTTGAAGTAAAAGGGCTTCAATCAATTGTTGAGAAACTACAGAAATATCATTTGTCTTAAATTGAACAAAAAGCCTCTTTTTCAAATAAAAGGGGCTTTTTAATTTTATAAACTTTTTAAATAATTCACTATGTCAGTATTACCCGCCATTTCTGCAAGCTGTAGTGCTGTATATTCGCTTTTATAAGTGACATGCGCCCCTTTTTCAACTAAGAGCTTCACTATCTCTAAATGATCATTCTCAGCCGCTGCTTGTAGAGCAGTATACCCTTCATCATCAGTCTGATTAGGGTCTTCTCTATCTATTAATAATTGTTTTACTTGCTCTAGATCACCTAAAGATGCCCAATAAATCAGTTCTGGAAGAGAGAGTTCTTCATCGTCTTCAGGTATGGGAGAGAAAGAATTAATTTTCACGGGGACACCAAAAATAAAAAACTTCCTCATTATATCCATAGAATCGAGTAAGCATCCAAAAATGATTTGTAGTTCTATATTTAAATAATTCTTTATTGATTGATTTCTTGCTATAAAAAAACACCCCAACCTCTTTTGAGATTGGGGTGTTTGGAATAATGAGCTGGCGATGACTTACTCTCACATGGGTAATCCCACACTACCATCAGCGCTAAGAGGTTT
>NZ_JAHIBY010000016.1:0-69564 GCF_024151445.1 Acinetobacter sp. UC24323
GGTACCAGATGGCTTAGGTGGAGAAGAACCACGCTTTACTTGTAACGTTTATCTTCAGAGCGCAGAAGGTGCATTTGAGATTTTAACTAAGTTAGCTGGTGTATTTCGTGCGATAACGTTTTGGGATGGTAATAGCATTATTTGCGATGCGGATATTCCCCAAGATACATATTTCACTTATACACGTGCCAATGTCATTGATGGCAATTTTGAATACTCAGGAACCCGTGCTCGAGATAGACATAATGTTGTAAAAATTGCGTGGGATAACCCGGCTAATCACTACAAAACCGAATATGAGTTTGTTCGCGATGAAAAGGCGATTGCTGAAGCGGGCCAAGTTCGTATTTTGGAAATTGATGCTTGGGGATGCACTTCGCGTGGACAAGCGCAGAGAGCAGGCTGGTGGGCTTTAAAGTCTGAGCAATTAGAAACTCGTACGGTGAGTTTTAAAGTTGGTTTGGATGGCCATATTCCGCAGCCGGGTAGGGTCATTGATATTGCAGATCCATTGTTTGCTGGTCGAGCAAACGGTGGACGTGTATCTAAAATATCAGCTGATCGTAAAAGTATTACGCTAGATCGTGATGATGTTGTGGCAGTTGCTGGTGACCGACTTATTATTAATGGTGAGGATGGCAAAGCTCAAACTCGAATTATTCAATCGATCTCGGGTCGAGTTGTTACTGTTACTCATGAGTTTGATGCTATTGCCACCCAAAACGTATGGGTTATTGATGCCCAAGATTTAGCAACAATGAAGTTTCGAGTGATCTCGATTACGCAAGACGAAAGTCATCAATTTTCAGTGACTGGACTTCAATATAATCCAGCTAAGTTTGATGCCATTGATAAGGGCGCTTATTTTGATGAGGTTCCGATTTCGATTGTGAACCCAACAATTCAGGACCCTGTAACAGATGTCGTTGTTACAAGTGAAAGCCGAGTTGATCAGGGCATCAACGTGGCGACAATGATAGTATCTTGGACTCAGGCAAAAGGAGCCGTTAAATACCAAGTTGAGTGGCGTAAAGATGATGGTAGTTGGATTAAGCTACCCGTAACCGGCAATAACTCAGTCGAAGTACCAGGTATTTATGCGGGTCAATATCAAGCACGAGTAACAGCGATTTCAGCATTTGATATAGCTTCTTTACCTGTTTACTCAGTTTTGACAGAGCTAACTGGAAAGCAAGGCTTGCCGCCGAAACCCGCTTTTATTCAAGCTACAGGAATTTTATTCGGTATAAAACTTGATTGGGGCTTCCCTGCAACTGGTGCTCTAGATACAGCTTATACCGAGATTCAAGTTTCACCGGATGGTACCAGCAACATTGCTCAATTGGGCTTATTCGCTTATCCAACGACGACTCATACTCTGCAAGGTCTGCAGCCAAATCTTACGCAATTTTATAGAGGGCGTTTGATCGACAGGATCGGAAATGTTGGGCCATGGTCGGAATGGACTCATGCGACGACTTCTGCCGATGCAACAGATGTTCTTGAGCTTTTGAATGATCAAATCAGTGAATCTCAACTCAATCAGGATCTTAAAACCAAGATTGATCATATTGAGACTATTGACGCTGAAATTGGTCCAATTAAGCAAGATATTCAGAATACGAAAGATCGGATTGCACAAGAAGTCATTGATCGTCAAAACGCTATTCAACAGGCATCGGATGGCCTTTCACAGCAAATTATTGATGGTGATGAAAGTGTTCTTGAAGTTGTAGAAACGGTCAAGAAATCAAGTGATGATGGTCTTGCAGCGGCTCAAGAAAGTATTCGAGTTGTTGCAAATGATCTTTCACTTGTAGCTGAAAAAACCGATGGCGTGTATGCACAGCTTAATCCACCTTTGATTGGATCTGAATCAGATTTGATCGGTAATGATCAAGGTTTTGCTGGCACATGGTCTGTTCAATCGGCAATGATCGAAGGAGACTTGGCACTTAGTAAGCGCATTGATACAACGGCAGTTGAGTTAAATAACTTACAAGCTTATGCACAACGAGAAGTACAAGCACGAATTGAGGGCGATAAGGTAACAGTTCAAAAGATTGATACGTATATCGCAAGTAATGATAGTGCTCTTGCAACTGTACGTGAATCTGCACAGGTAGCAGTTGAGCAGTCATCGGCAAATGCTGAGGCAATTGATTTAATTAATCTTGAGCTTGAAGATAAAGCTTCAACGGGACAATTGACGCAAGTTAAGTCTGATATTAAGAATGTAGATGACAAAGTTAATGCCCAAACTACAAGGATTGATGGAGTTTACGCGCAACTCAACCCTCCATTGATCGGGTCAGAATCTGACTTAATCGGAAATGAAGGAGGTTATGCAGGCGTATGGTCAGAGCAATCTGCACGTATTGAAGGAGATTTGGCTCAATCTAAACGTACAGATCAAGTTTCTGCACAAATGAATGAGAGCAATGCTTTGTTTCAGCAACAAATCAATGCAAATGCTAGTGCTATTTCTTCAATGATAAAAGTAACGGAAACGTTGCAAACAAAAGTCGGTGAGAATAGTGCGTCTATTCAAAATGTTAGTGAAAGTGTGGATGGCATCTATGCTCAGCAGTTTACTAAGTTCGATGTAAATGGCCATGTTTCTGGTCATGGGTCAATGAATGATGGTACGACTTCAACTTTCATATTCAATTATGATGCAATTCAGTTTGGTACGCCTGTCGGTGTTGATGGTGTAGAACCTAAACCATTAATGACCTTGCAAAACACTCCGGTTACTTTGCCAAACGGTACTGTTATTCCGCGTGGTTTGTATGTCGATAATGCTAGTTTTGGGTATATCAATGCAAATAGGATTTGGGCTGAAAACTTAAGTGCTATTAGTGCTGATTTAGGAACAATTAAAGTCAAAACTGCGAATATTGAAGATGGCGCAATTGATACTCTAAAGATCAAGGATGAGGCTGTAACTGTACCGATAGGAGTTAAAGCAATTGATATCAAAACTATCAATAGTTTTTCAGGAGGATCAACTGGTGGGTTGCCTAATAATGATTTTAACAACCACCTATCAGCGTGGGAAAACCATATAGGCACACTTTTACAAGTTACTCTGAATAGAAGTGGTGGAAAAGTTAGAATTGATGCTTCAGTAAATATTTGCACCCCAACCTTCGGGGCATTTAGTGTAAGTGATGGACGAGGTAATTCAATTGCAGCTAACGATAGGGCAATGGCTTCCTTTTATATTTCAATATATAAAAATGGGTCTTTAATTGGCAGGGGCTCTCTGGGCGCGAATATTGAGACTGGTAATATTAACGTTAATTTTAATGGTACAGCGGTTATCGTTTCAGCTATTGATGATAACAGTACTATTGGCAATGTTACCTACACACTTAAAGCAGGATTTGCTCGACAGGAGGGCGTTAATATCCCATTAAATGTGGAATCAAGAAGCAACTTTATGATTACTTCAAGAACATTAAGTGTAATTGAAATGAAGAAATAACAGCACCCAATTGGGTGCTTTTTTATTGCCTAAACGAAAGGGGGAAGGCATGACTGAAAATGAATCATACGGGTTGAGATTCGAAAAGAAAATTGACTCCATTCAGAGTGATATTCGCATGTTGTCAGATCATGTTACTCGACTGACTTTTATTAATGAAGCGCACAAAGAGACTAGCGAACAGAACAAAAAGGACATCGATACATTAGATATCAAAGTCGCGAATTTGGAAAATCGTACAGCTTCGCAAGATGGCGGTCTTTCTGTATTGCGTGTATTGCTTGGCATCTTTGCAGGAATCGTATTTTCGCTGTGCGCTTGGGTTGGATCTTCAATTATTCAATTAAGCCAAGATCAATCTTTAATTAAAGAAAAAGTATCACGGTTAGAGGAAGCAGGACGATGAATAGTGAAAATACAAGAGCTTATCTAGCTTTCGCATTAGTGGGACTGATGTTTGTTTTAGTGATTGCTTTATTTTTTGTGGATATGCCGCGAGAAAACAGCAATCTGATTAATACGGCATTGGGTTTTATTGCTGGGGCTATGACAACAGCATGTGGGTTTTATTTTGGTAGCTCTGAGTTAGAGAAAAAGAAAGGTGAATCCAATGACAACTAAACCATTCTTCGATGCTGCCCGAGTAATTGCAGGCGGCAAACTCACTCAAGCACAAGTAGACGATCTAAATAAAGTGGTCGAAAAACTTGCACCAGGTGGAAAGACTACAAGTGATGTTGGTGTAGATCTAATCTCAGGATTTGAAGGCACAAGATTCACAGCTTATGACGATGGTGTAGGAGTCTGGACCATTGGTACTGGCACCACAGTTTATCCAAATGGCGTGAAGGTAAAACAAGGTGATACTTGTACACCTGAGCAAGCCAAATCCTATTTTAAACATGACTTGGCTAAATTTGAAAAAACTGTAAATGAATCTGTGATAGTGCCTTTAAGTCAAAACCAGTTTGATGCTTTGGTTTCACTGACTTACAACATTGGTTCAGGTGCTTTTAATAATTCAACCTTATTAAAAAAACTGAATAAAGGTGACTATCAAGGCGCTGCTGATCAATTCCTTGTATGGAATAAAGCAGGCGGCAAAGTTATGAAAGGTCTAGTTCGTCGCCGAGAAGCAGAGCGAGCACTCTTTTTAAAGAAGTAACTTATATGTGCAAGCGTACCAAAGTTGCATCGATCATCACATTGCTGTGCTTAATCTTCTCAGGTTGCACAGCTCACACTATTAATAGTAATGTGAACGTCTCGATTTGTGTAAGGGCCTTGTGATGTCGCAAGTCATGATCATGGTTTCGGAAGCGGGCAGGATGGAGAATACTTGCAATCTACCCGCTGATTTAGATAAGAACGGGAATGTTCTTAAAATCTATGACTATTCATTAAAAGAGTTGCCGATTAATTTGGACGGCACCGTGACTTACAACGGCAAAAGATGGACCTTTGATAAGAAGCAAAGTTTTTGAAACTACATACATATAAAAGTAACTTATTTATATTACAATGCAAAAAATTGGATAGAATCAGCTTAGTGTTAAGAAACACAAGAACACCAAATCTACACCAAAATTGACTAAGTATTTAATTTTATTGGCTTAACTTTATGCTGTATATATGGATGCCTGAAACCAATGGAGTTTGGCATTGGTCTAACGGAGAAAACTGGTTGCAGGCTGCAAGTCTCGATCAATTAATACAAGACTTGCAAATACATCAAGGAAAAGAAGCTACAGTCTTTTTTCCGAGTCGTCATGCTCAAATGCTTCAGCAAACGATGGCAAAGTCCCATTACAAACAGCTTGGCGCTGATGGGGTTAAATATCTACTTGAAGAGTTTGTGACTTTACCGATTGATCACATGAAAGTGGTTCACCATTTTCATGCCGATCAGTTAACTGTTTTAGGTGTTGCTCAGGGGACGGTAGAGACATGGCAACATTCTTTAGCTTTGTTACCAACCAAACTTGTGGCTTTGTTGCCAGATTTTCTAGTTTTACCTGAACCACAAGCTCAGCAAGTTATTCTGTGTAATATTGGTCATCAGCTTTTGGTGCGTGAGAATAAGTGGTTAGGTAATTCTATTGATGACTTGGGGCTTTTTTTAGAGTTCCAGTCAGCCGAAACACATTATCAATATAGCGGTTTAACAGCAGAGCAACTAGAGAGTTTAGAAGCTGCCTCAAGCGCAGAGCAACGTTCTGAGTTTGTTTATCAATTTCAGCCTTTAGATAAAACTAAGCAGCATCCTTTTAATGTTTTGCCAAAATCAAAAGGGCAAGAACGTACTTTTTCTAATTATTGGAAAGCTTGTGCCGCCGTTGTTCTAGCAATTATTGTCGTGCAGTTTAGCTATGACTTATTGCGTTGGGTAAAATTGAAAAAGGTGGCAGATCAGACTGCTGAACAGGCAATTGAGCAATATAAATATTGGTTTGGTTCTTCTTCTGGGCGAGTGACTGAACAAAATGTAAGAAGTAACTTTAAAAGTCGTTTAGAGGTGAGCCAACAAGGTGATACCCAGGCACTTTCTCTGTTAAGCCGGGTTGGGCCTATTTTAATGCAAAGACAGATTTTAGCTCAGCAACTCAATTATGATACTTCAATCTTAACAATGGCATTAAAAGCAAAATCAGCCGATGATTTGCAAGCTTTAACCCAACAACTTAATCAACAAGGTTTTAAAGCTGAGTTAGGTAATGTTCAAGCTGATGGTAGTGGTGCGATTGGGGTGGTGAAAATACAATAATGAAAATGTTAGCTCAGTTGCAAAACCGCTTTGATCAGTGGATTGAACAAATTGTTCAATATTTAGATCGCTTAACTGTCCGTGAACGTATTATGGTGGTCTTTACTACTATTTTTGTTGTAGTAGTCATTGTTGGATATTCACTTTGGAAAATGCATTCCTTAGCAGAACAACAGCAAAAACGTTTAAATGATTTAAAAGATTTGATGGTGTGGATGCAGAGTAATGCAGTCACGATGAAGCCTGCCAATGAGCTTGAACTAGATAAGTCTGGAAAAATACAACGAGTAGCTCAGCAACAAGGTTTAACTGTGTCTTCCCAGCAAAATGGAGAACAGTTACAAATTGTTGTAACACATCAGAATTATGCAATTTTGGCTAACTTTTTAACACAACTTGCACAGATGGGCTTAAGTATTCAAAAGATGGAAATGGTTTCCAGTGAAGGTCAGATTAAATTAACAGCGACAGTTCAATAACATATCAAAATATGCTTGTGTCAAGCATGGTGTTTTGTGCTGCCTGTGCCTATAATATGCGTACCTAAAATCAGTAGACTGTGATTGGTATGTTATATTCACTTGCTCGCCCGATGTTGTTTAGTTTAGCACCAGAGCGTGCCCATGAATTAACATTATCCATGCTTGAGAAAGCGCATAAGCTAGGCATGATGCGCCAGACCGTAGAAGCAAAGCCAACTACATGTATGGGAATCGAATTTCCTAATCCGGTAGGGTTGGCAGCCGGTCTTGATAAAAATGGTGCTCATATTGATGCATTAGCTGGGTTGGGTTTCGGTTTCATTGAAATTGGTACAATTACACCTCGCCCACAATCTGGTAACCCAAAACCACGTTTATTCCGTATTCCTGAAGCTAAAGCTATTATTAACCGCATGGGTTTTAATAATGATGGCGTTGATAAGCTAATCGAGAATGTTAAAGCATCAAAATTTAGAGGCATTTTAGGAATTAATATTGGTAAAAATGCTGATACACCTGTCGAAAAAGCCGTTGATGATTATTTGATTTGTCTTGAGAAAGTTTATAACTACGCTTCATACATTACGGTTAATATTTCGTCTCCAAATACTAAAAATTTGCGTAGTTTGCAAAGTGGTGATGCATTAACTGAATTATTGCAAACCTTAAAAGCACGTCAACTTGAGTTGGCAGAGCAATATAATCACTATGTACCTTTAGTTCTTAAAGTCGCTCCAGACTTAACAGCTGAAGATGTTGAATTTATTTCGGCACAATTATTAGATTTTAAAATTGATGGTCTTATTGTGACGAACACGACCTTATCGAGAGAAGGGGTAGAGAACCTGCCTTACGGTAATGAGTCAGGTGGTTTGTCGGGTGCACCTGTATTTGAAAAAAGTACGGAATGTTTACGTTTATTTGCTCAAACATTAAAAGGACAAATTCCTTTAATTGGTGTGGGCGGAATTTTGTCGGGTGAACAAGCTGCAGCGAAACAACAGGCTGGAGCAACGCTTGTACAAATTTATAGTGGTCTGATTTATACGGGACCAACGCTTGTGAAGCAATGTGTTGAAGCCATGACTTAATTGAACATGAACACCATTGATATCATCATTCTGATACTTTTGCTCATTGGGGGGCTAAACGGTTTGCGACAAGGATTTATAAAAGCCTTTGCGAACTTGGTAGGATGGATTTTTGCATTAATTATGGGTGCAAAATATGCTGTTCTTCTAGCTCCGTCAATGTCAGGTTTAAGTCAGGATCCGGTGGTTCAAAAGATCGCGGCTTTCGCTTTTATTGCACTTTTAATTATCGTTTTAACTTGGATCGTCACTGCATTTTTAAATGGCCTCTTGAAAAGTTTGAAGTTGGGGCCATTAAATCGTTTAGCAGGTGGTGCTTTTGGTTCGTTGAAAGGTTTATTGGTTGTTCTTATTACCATGCAGGGTGTTGGTCCTTGGGTAGAAAGTTCGCCTCATTGGAAACAATCCAAATTTATCCAGTTTTTATTGCCTTATGCACCTTTAGCGACAGAGCTTTCTAAAGATGCAGCAAGTGAGGCATTTCATCAGATAACATCTGGAGGCGGTGTAACGCGCACTTCTCCAAAACCAATGGACGAGTCGGAGGAAACAGAACTTCGACCTGACCATTCAACAAAGAATCCTTTTTATTAATTCCTAGCTTGTCTGCGAGGTTGCTATGTGTGGAGTTGTTGGTATAGCCGGTAAATCGCCAGTGAACCAAATGTTGTTTGATGCATTAACGATGTTGCAACATCGTGGGCAAGATGCAGCTGGAATAGTAACCTGCCATGAAGGCCGTCTTTTCCTTCGTAAGGATAACGGTATGGTACGTGATGTTTTTCATACTCGTCATATGAGAGCATTACTTGGTAATTACGGTATTGGTCATGTGCGCTATCCAACTGCTGGTTCTTCGAGCAGTGCGGAAGCTCAACCATTTTATGTGAACTCACCTTACGGTATTACACTTGCACATAATGGTAACTTGACGAATGCAGA
This sequence comes from Acinetobacter sp. UC24323, assembly GCF_024151445.1. Classification (NCBI taxonomy): domain Bacteria; kingdom Pseudomonadati; phylum Pseudomonadota; class Gammaproteobacteria; order Moraxellales; family Moraxellaceae; genus Acinetobacter; species Acinetobacter sp. UC24323. The sequence goes on from NZ_JAHIBY010000016.1 coordinate 8,770, forward strand.
AGAAATTCATGATGACCTGTTCAAAACAGATTTGCGTCACATGAATACGGACTCTGATTCAGAAGTTCTTTTAAACGTCTTTGCTCATGAGTTGCAAAAGATAGGAACTTTAAATCCTACACCGGAAGATATTTTCCATACCGTTTCGCGTGTACATGAGCGCTGCCAAGGTGCTTATGGTGTCGTGGCAATGATTACTGGTCACGGCTTAGTTGGTTTCCGTGATCCAAATGGTATCCGTCCGCTTATTTACGGTTCTCGTGTAACTGAGCAAGGCGAGATGGAATATATCATTGCATCAGAATCTGTAGCGATTACAGCGCTTGGCTTTAAAATTGAGCGCGATATTGCTCCGGGTGAAGCAATTTTCATTAATGCTGACGGCGAGTTATTTACAAAGCAATGTGCTGCAGATCCAAAATACCGTCCATGTATTTTTGAATATGTTTATTTTGCTCGTCCAGATGCAATTATTGATGGTATTTCGGTTTATAAAGCTCGCTTAAAAATGGGTGAGAAATTAGCGCATAAAATTTTGCGTGACTGGGGTGAAGACCATGATATTGACGTGGTTATCCCAATTCCAGATACAAGCCGTACCTCAGCTTTAGAGTTGGCAAATATTCTTGGCGTGAAGTTCCGTGAAGGTTTTATGAAAAACCGTTATATCGGTCGTACCTTCATTATGCCAGGTCAACAACAGCGTAAAAAATCTGTACGTCAGAAATTAAACCCTGTTGAGTTAGAGTTTAAAGGCAAAAACGTTCTATTAGTGGATGACTCAATTGTGCGTGGTACAACGTGTAATGAGATCATTCAGATGGCGCGTGACTCAGGTGCGAAAAAAGTATACTTTGCTTCAGCTGCACCGAAAGTGATGTATCCGAACGTATATGGTATCGATATGCCTGCTAAAACTGAGCTTATTGCTTCAGAGCGCAGCGTAGAAGAAATTCAGGAAATTATTGGTGCTGATCGTTTAATTTTCCAAGATTTGGAAGATTTGAAGAACGCTGTACGTACAAGTAAAGTGCCTACATTAACCGAGTTTGATTGCTCTGTTTTTGATGGTATCTATGTAACTGGTGGAATTGATGCAGACTATCTGAATAATTTGGAGCAGAAACGTAATGATTCTGCGAAAAAGAAAAAAGATGGTTATATTGATGTCAATATTGATGCAGCATCAGTAGATTTGACCGGTATTAAAGAAGAATAGAAATAGCCGAAAAAAGCGGGTATTTCCCGCTTTTTTCTTTTATGATGAAACTTAACAATGTAATTGGGATTATTTACATTGAAAGAAGTAAGCCACTATTTAATCGAAAATAAAAATATGGCATGGTCCATCACTATGTGTTTGGTCGCTGTGCTTTTAACTATTTTTATTTTAAATCTAATTTTAGGTTTACTTGTTCATTTCTTTGATTATAGTGAGCCGATTTGGTGGCATGCTTTAAGTCCATATTTTATTGCTCTTTTGCTTTTTATTATGGTTTGGTCTGTGGTGACCGAACTTTATATTTTGCGTAAAGGTGGCCATTCACTTGCCAAGCAGTTGAAAGCTCGTCGTTTGGTAAAAGGTGAAAGTACACCGGAAGAACATGCCGCATTAAAAATTACAGAACATCTGGCACAAACATTTTCCCTGAACGTTCCAACACTTTATGTGTTACCTGATGAAGTGGGTGTTAATGCATTAACGGCAGGTTTTCACTCGAATGATATTGTAATTATTTTAACTTGGGGTGCTTTACAGAATCTTGATGAGCTAGAGCTATATGGCTTATTGGGTCATGAATTTAACCAGATTTTATCGGGTGAGGCAGTAGAAAATACTAAACTAAAAATTTTATATAGTGGTTTGACTACTTTTAGTCAGTGGGGGAGTAAGCTCGCCAAACAAGGGTTTAAGCGCTACAGTCCGGGTTATAAGCATAAGTTCGAGACTGTATTTGTAGCCGTAGGTGGTGTGATTTGGTTGGCGGGAAGTTTAGGTGTTTTAATCACTCGTTTTATTAAATATTTAACATTAAGTGGTCGTACATTTCGTAATGACCAAAAAACCATGCGGTTATTAAAAAATAGCACTAATACCCAAACTTTATTGCGTATTTACGTTCACCATTCTGGTTCGCAGATTCATAGTGCTTATTCTGAATCGATTGCACATATGTGTTTTGCGAATTCACTTAGCCCGCAAAGCTGGATGAATATTCACCCAAGTATTCGCGAACGTATTTATGAGCTTAACCCAACTTTATTACAAGATTTGCAATTAGAAAATTTAAAGAAACTTCGAAATCGTCCTTTATTTAGTTTGTTCCATGTACTAGAAGAATCTGAGACTGAAATTTATACGCCGTGGTCATCTCCACAACCTTTGCCTTTGTTGCGTCTTTCTCCAATCAGTTTTGCTTTGAATGATGCAATTAAACCGTTAAGTAGTGATATACGTCGTAATAAAAAGCGCCCTGAACTTATTCAACGTGCATTACAAACTGCGACTGGTTCGCGTGAGGTGATGGTTGCTATTTTAATGATTCGTCAATATCGAGAATTTATTCCACAAGATGCGCCAGTAAGCCATGCAATTGTGGATGCCTTACTTAATCTTGATGGGCGTATTCATATTCAGATATTTCATGATGCATGTAAAAATATTGGTCATATGCCTGCCAGCATTGCTCGTCAATTTTTGACTAAACTAGCCCTTATTATTCAGGAAGATGGGGAAATTGGATTACTTGATGCACTTCTACTGGAGCGTGTTAAGTACGAGTTAAACTTAATGCCACTTCATTTGCCGACAGCATTTGAAGAAGTAAAACCTCAAATTGTTCGTCTAATTGATGCATTGCTTCATGTGCAACAAATCAATAGTCCGAATCAGTTAGAGGTTCGCGAACGTATCTTACGTTCTTTGCTTAATCCTGATGAAATGCATATTTATGATGAAATTTCGGATGAACCTTTAGACTTGGCAGAAATTTTAAATGATATTGCTGGGTTATTGCTGCGTGACCGCTTAAGTATATTGGCAATTGCTGAAATGTGCTTGTGGAGTGATCGCATTATTACTCAAGATGAACTTGATGTGCTTGAGTTGCTCTATTGGCGATTTGGTTTTGAGTCTGATGAAATTGTAGAGCAAATGCAGAAGAAAAATAGCGTTATGATTATTTAAGAAACATATGTGGTTTCCAAAGAGTATCATTAAAAGAAAACGCTGAAAAAAAAACAGAAGCCCGTTAGAATGTGTGTAGATTAGAGGTACTGATTTAGACATGATTGGGCAGCAAAGAAATATACTGGCAACTTTAGGAATAGACGTATGGATTCCTAGAACACAAGTGTGCCAAAAAAATAATGCCCATACTTTGTGGCGAGATCAGGTTGTTGAACCTCATGAGTCAATTACCGTACCTACCATAGATGTTCCTGCTTTTGAGCAAAAGAACACTCAGCCACAGGTGTTTGAAATTCCTAAAGTGGTGGAAGAGTCACCAATAGTAGTTGCAGAAGTTTCGCAGCCAGAGATACTTGTAGAAAAACCTAAAGTCATTGAGCAAGAGACAATTACTCCATTTGAGTTACAGGCTTATTGTCTTGAAAAATGTGTAATTTTTGTTGATGTAACGGCTTTGGAAGCAGAAGAAAAACAACTTTGGGCAAATATACAAAAGGCGAAGGTGGGACAATATTCTGAATTAAGATGGCCTTTCCCTCTGGCAGCCTATCAAGATCAACGAGGGGTAGGTTCTTATATTCAAGGTTTCTTAGATGCTGTAGCAGCAGAGAAAAAGATTTTATGTTTGGGTAAATGTACCTATATTCAACATGCAGATATTATTCATTTAGCTAGTTTAAAAGAAATGTTAGATAAGCCTCTTCTTAAGAAAAGATTGTGGCAACTTATGCAAGATAACAATGAGTAGTAGGGATTTACATGAAAAAGGTTGTGGTTTTTAGCCAAATTGATGAGGAAATTTTGTCACGGTTACAGCAGGATTATCATGTTGTCGTATTGAACCCTAAATTGGGTGATATTAATGAACAGATACGACAAGAAGTAGTAGATGCTGATGGCATGATTGGGGCTGGTCGTTTGCTCAATGAAAGTAATCTTTCTCCTGCCCAAAAATTAAAAATTATTTCTTCTGTGACTGTAGGTTATGACAATTATGATGTTGGTTATTTAAATCAGAAAAAAATCTGGCTAGCAAACACACCTCATGTTTTAACTGAAACGACCGCAGATCTTGCTTTTACTTTGTTATTAAGTGCAGCCAGAAAAGTCCCTTTTCTAGATCACTGGACTAAACAAGGTGAGTGGAAAAGAACAGTTGGGCCACAGCAGTTTGGTCTTGATGTTTTTGGAAAAACATTAGGTATTATTGGACTTGGTAATATTGGAGCTGCAATTGCACGTCGTGGCTTTTATGGTTTTAACATGAATATTGTTTACCATAATCGTCGCGAGAAACCTGAGTTGGCGGAACCTTTAAAAGCTCAATATCTGGGGTTGGAAGAATTATTACAACAATCTGATTTTGTAGTGACGGCTGTTGACTTAAATGCGGAATCTAAAGCTTTAATGGGCAAGGCTCAATTTGAGCTTATGCAAAAGCATGCCATATTTATTAATATTGCGCGTGGCTCAGTTGTCGATGAGCAAGCCCTAATTGAAGCATTGCAAAATGAAGTTATTTTTGCTGCTGGTTTAGACGTCTATGAGAAAGAGCCTCTGCAAGAATCTGCACTTTTCACTTTGCCGAACGTTGTCACTTTGCCTCACGTAGGTTCTGCTACTGCTGAAACACGTAAGAAAATGGCAAATTTAGCTTATAAAAACTTGGTGGAAGCACTAGAGGACAAGACGCCTAGATATTTAGTGAATCCTAATTTTGTGTAAAGGATGTATAACACTTCATTGCAAATATAGTCTATTTTCAATGTTATAGTGAAAGCCTGTTGATATGATGCAAAATAACTGAAGCATGATATTGATGGGCTTTTTTGTTATTTTAATTTTTAATAAGAGAAGAACTTTTGAAATTTTTGCCAGTTATTTTAAGTTTGGCTTTGATAACAAATGCCTCTTACGCTAATCCTTTTGACCCCAAGCCAGTTTCTGGACAGGTTGAAATTCCAAATATTGGAAGTGGAATAGGGCTGCTCGACCAACAGAAAGAAAAATTTATTGGTGAAAAAGTTTTCCGTGAAGTTCATAAACAAATGCCGGTCATACAGGATGTATGGCTAGAAGATCAGTTTTTTCAAGTTTTCTCTAATATTTTAAGTGAAACTCAGCTGGGGCAGCCGATCGCTCTGGTTGTAATTAAAGACCCTCAAATTAACGCATTTGCTGTTCCAGGTGGGTTATTTGCATTAAATACTGGCCTTATCTCATCAGCACGAAATATTGATGAAATTGCGGGGGTAATGGCCCATGAAATTGCTCACGTTTCGCAAAGGCACTTTAGTCGTTCGGAAGAAGCTTTTAAAGGACAAACCCTTTTAAGCTTGGCTGGTTTGTTGGCAGGGGTGGCTTTAGCTGCTCAGGCTGGTGGAGACGCTGGTGCCGCTGTTATGTTGGGTACACAAGCAGCACTTCTTGATAAACAGCTCACTTATAGTCGTAATCAAGAGCGTGAAGCGGATCGAATTGGTATGCAATATATGTATGCCGCTGGTTATAACCCGCAAAGCATGGCGGATTATTTTGAAACGATGCATAGAGCGACGAGCCGAGTAAGTTTTTTACCAGATTTTTGGCTGACTCACCCACTTACATCTGAACGGATGAGTGAGGCTCGCTTGAGAGCAAACCAGATGCCTAAAGTTAAAAGTCGAATATATGATGTCGATTTTGAAATTTTAAAATGGTATACCATGGTGGTTGCTGGAGAAGCTACTGAAAATCAGTTGCAAAGTCTGGCATCGCAAAAAAATCTGGCAGGCTTATTGGCTTTGTCGGCTTTCTATCTTAAACAAGGTGATTATACTCAAGCCCAAGCAACGTTGGAGCAGGCGAAATCAAGCGGTAAGCCATTAGTTGCCTTAATTCAAACAGATATTTATTTAGGCCAGAATAAACTTGATCAGGCCTATAATTCAATTGCTCCCTTGCAAATGACAATGCCTGAAAATAAAGCTTTTAGCTACAAATTGGCTGAGGTTTTATTACGTCAAGGTAAATATGCTCAAGTGCAAACTTTGGTGCAGCGTTTTATTAATAAAAATGCCCGAGATATTCAAGGTTGGCAATTATTACAACAAGCAGCCAATTTAGATAAAAATTCGCCATTAAGAGCTGTGAATGTATTGCGATATCGTGCTGAAGCACAGTACTGGTCTGGTAGTGAAGAGGATGCAATTAAATCAATGTTGCATGCACAACGTCTTGCAAAAGGTAATCAGGCCATGTCAGCCAGAATAGATAGTCGATTAAAGCAAATGCAAGATGAGCGACGAATGAAAATTTAAGGTCTAGGATGACTTTGGAATTTTCACAGGCATAAATATACTTAAACTTACGAGAAAGTTTAATTTAAGGAGATATAAGAAGAGAGGGGATTAAGCTAATTTAGCTTTAATTTTTGCTGAAACTTGAGCAGGATCGGCACGCCCGGCTATGATCGGACGTAGAGAATTCATCACCTTACCCATATCTTTCATGCTAGTTGCTTCTTGAGCAGCAATCGTTTGCTCAATGAGAGAATCAAGCTCTTCCTCAGTCATAGCTTCTGGTAGAAACTGAGATAAAACCTCAGCTTCGGCTTGTTCTTTACTAGCTAAATCATCACGACCAGCACCTTCGAAGGCTTTGATCGATTCTTTACGTTGTTTAATTTGCTTTTCAATGACCGCAAGAACCTGAGCGTCGTCAAGCTCTATGCGCTCATCGACTTCGATTTGCTTAATTGCTGCTTGTAGACTACGCAAAACCGTCACTGTTGCCATATCTTTGGCACGCATAGAAGTTTTTAATGCATCAGTAATCTGGTTTTTTAAAGTAGTCATAATGTTAGCAGTCAATCACAAATTAATTAGTAAAGGCGAGTAGTACGTACAGATTCGCGAGCCAATTTCTTTTGGTAGCGTTTAACTGCAGCAGCTTTTTTGCGCTTACGTTCTTGAGTTGGTTTTTCGTAGAATTCGCGTTTACGAACGTCAGCTAAAACACCAGCTTTTTCGCATGAACGTTTGAAACGACGGATAGCTACGTCAACTGGTTCGCCTTCTTTCAACTTAACTTGTGGCATGTAAAATCCTCTAGATTATGGATAAGATCAGGCACACCATTGCGCCAGATCACAAGTGAAGGTCAGTATTTTACTCATTTACAACTCATATCACAAGTCTATAATAGCGATTGCAATATTTTGACTCATATAAAAGGCAGTTTTGATGATTGTTTTAGGCTTGGAAACTTCTTGTGATGAAACAGGGTTGGCACTTTATGATAGCGAACTCGGCTTACGGGGACAGGTTCTTTATAGCCAGATAAAACTTCATGCCGAATATGGTGGTGTGGTTCCGGAGTTAGCTTCACGTGACCATGTTCGTAAGCTTATTCCTTTAATGAATCAACTGCTTGAACAAAGTGGTGTTAAGAAACAGGAAATTGATGCAGTCGCATATACGCGTGGCCCGGGTTTAATGGGAGCGTTAATGACCGGAGCCTTGTTTGGAAGAACTTTAGCATTTTCACTTAATAAACCAGCAATTGGTGTTCACCATATGGAAGGACACATGTTGGCCCCTTTGCTTTCAAGCCAACCGCCTGAGTTTCCATTTGTTGCATTGCTTGTTTCAGGTGGTCATACACAATTGATGGCAGCTCATGGTATTGGTCAATATGAGCTATTAGGTGAGTCAATTGATGATGCGGCAGGTGAAGCTTTCGACAAAGTCGCAAAAATGATGAATCTGCCGTATCCAGGTGGACCAAATATTGCTAAGTTGGCGTTATCTGGTGATCCTTTAGCATTTGAATTTCCACGCCCAATGCTTCATCAGGGCTTAGACTTTTCTTTTAGTGGTTTAAAGACGGCAGTTTCTGTTCAGTTGAAAAAATTGAACGGCGAAAATCGTGATGCTGATATTGCTGCCTCATTCCAAGAAGCCATTGTAGATACCTTAGTAAAAAAATCAGTAAAAGCTTTAAAGCAGACTGGGCTTAAGCGTTTAGTAATTGCTGGTGGGGTAAGTGCAAATTTACGATTACGTGAACAGTTGGAAACTTCATTGGCGAAAATTAAAGCTCAGGTTTACTATGCAGAACCTGCTTTATGTACTGATAATGGTGCAATGATTGCATTTGCAGGTTATCAGCGTTTAAAAGCAGGTCAGCATGATGGTTTAGCTGTAACGACCACACCAAGATGGCCAATGACTGAACTTACTATTCCTGAGTAAGATTATTCATCTTCAAAGGCTTGAGGATTTTCGATATCAATATACTCGATGTATCCACGGCCTTGAACTTCATTGCCAAAATAATGACCAGTAAATATATAGCTACTTGCATAACCTCGCCCATGACCATAGCGGAATGGGCAGTCAATTTCTGTCTGAATGTTTAAGATAATTTGCTTTGCATCATTTCGAGCGATCCATGAAAAATATTTTGGAAGTCGCATTTTTTGCCCACTAGATGAAACGAAGTCATCAACTTGATGCGAAATAATATCAAAGCTTACATCTGTGTAAATTTCAGCTGGCTGGTCCAGATGTCTAATATGCAGGGTGTATGCAGCTGTTTGTCCTGCAATATCGGCTTTGGTAAGAAGAAGTTGAGTGGTCTCGTTTAAGTTGATAATTTGATAAGTAAAAAAATCAAGTGGCAGTTTATATGCATCAGGAATAAGTTTATTTGTAATGGAGTGAGGACCCACTGCTCGTGCATATTCGTAAGTACAAAGTCCTTGGGTTTCAATGCGTTTTGCTTGATAGTTTAAAAAACCTTTAAACTTTGCCAATAAACTAAAATGATCATAGATTGGTGTTTTTATAAACCATGAAACATGTGAAGTGATATCGATATCAAAGTCGAAATCAAACCCACCATAATGTCCATTAATATGGATGTGTGGAAATTTTCCTTGAATTGAAATTTCCTGACCTAGTTCTATTAAGGTCCCATCTTTATTAATTTTTGTATCTTCAGGAATGATATAGGCCTTCAGTAAAGCTTGTTCCAGAGCAGCTGTGCTTGAAAAGAAAGTAGCGGTTTTTCTCGGGTTACCAGTGATGATGTCATCATGATCAAAAGCAAGTGCACCGGGCGTACCGATTAAAATCATAATATTTAAGTAACGATGCGGCTCTGGTAAAAGTGGGAAAAAGATACCGTAGTGTGTCCAGCTATAATATTTTTCGTCAATTCGTGGACGGATGATATGAGTTTGAGTAAAAGGAAGAGTTGAATATTTTTTTGCTTGGTCTAAAACGCCTTGTGCAAGTAATAAACTTTTAGCAAGCGCTTTACTTGTTGTAGAAATTTTTGGCAATTGTTTTTTCATATATAAACCTAAAGAAGGGCTATCTTTGTTTTAGGTTATGAAAAACAACTGCCAAAGCTAAGCGGTTTATAGGCCAAAGCTAAGGCTTTGCGGGACATTTTATTTAATTGTTAGACAAATCTTTTAAGGCGTTTAAACCAATCCAATGCTTAGAAAACTGATAAGCAGCTCGACCAGAGCGCTGACCCCGCATTTGGCACCAACGCAAGCTTTCAGCACGAACTTCATCATTAAAAGGCATGTTTGCTTTATCTAGATAATGCTCTACGATTTCTAAATATAAGTTTTGATCCATTGGATAAAAAGATAACCACAAACCAAAACGGTCAGACAAAGAGATCTTTTCTTCAATCGCTTCTTGCGGATGAAGCTCAGTATATTGAGGCACATCTACTTTGGTTACAGGGGTGTTTTCATGCATGAACTCAGGTAATAAGTGACGACGGTTACTGGTCGCATAAATAATAAAATTTGTTGAACCCGACTGTAAGGAACCATCTAATACGCTTTTTAAACTACGGTAATTTTCATCTTCAGCATTAAATGCTAGATCATCACAATAGACGATGTATTTTTCAGGTCGGTTTTGAATAATTTTTTGAATTTTTGGTAAGTCTGCTAAATCATCACGTTCAATTTCAATCAAACGTAATCCTTGAGATGCATACTCCGTGAGTAAAGCACGAACAATAGAGGATTTACCCGTACCACGTGAACCCGTTAAAAGTACATCATTTGCTGGTAAGCCATTTAAAAACTGCAAAGTATTTTGAATGATCTTTTCTTTTTGTCTTTCGATGCCTTTTAAGTCATCAAGGTAAATATTTTTAGGTGTATAAATGGCTTTAAGCTGCTGGTTTTCCCATCTAAAAGCAGGGGCAGAAAAATCGGTCTCTTGTTTCGGTTCAGGTAAGACCTGCTGTAACTGATTTAATACAAGTGATAAGGTTTGAACTAAATTGTCGGGTAAATCAATGGTAGCCATGGTTAATCAATCATGTTAAACAGTAATTTACTAGGATACTAACACCGAAATTTGCAAGCTGACAAAAAAGATACGATCCATGCAGTTTATCGGTTTTGCAATTGATTGAAATGTTCAGACCGCGCATAGTGTTGTCATGTCTATTCAGTAAAATCATCTGTGAAGATGAGGACGAAATATGTTTGAAAAAATACGAAGTGATATGAACCCGCATCAGGCTTACCGTATCAAAAAATTACAACGTCAGTTAGACATGGCTGAATCTTATGAAGAGTGGAAGTCTTTTGCATTAAAACTGGATGAAGAAACTGGGGCACAAGAGTGGAAGTTTGATAATAGTTCGCCTTACTTCGATGCCGAGCTCATTTCTTATCGTTACACTTTACTGAAAAGATATCGTCAGCAACATCGCACTTTAGATTTGATTTATCTTTTAAAAGAAGGGTTGACCTACGATATTGCAAATATTGGCCACCCTATGTTGTTTGCTGCCACACATGTAGGCACAAAAAAATTAATTGAAGATTATATTGAAGAAGTCAGTCAAAGCTTAGCTTACATTGCATCTAGTGAATGTATTACATTCCAAAGAAAAGAAAAAATCGAATTTTTTGAAAACTGTGAAAAAGCATATGGACAGCCTGCTCTTATGTTCTCGGGGGGAGCAACCTTAGGTCTTTTTCATACCGGTGTATGTAAGGCTTTAATTGAACAAGATTTAATGCCTAAAGTCCTGTCTGGTTCAAGTGCGGGTGCCATTATGACGGGTATGTTGGGAATTTCTGCCAGTGAAGATATCCAAAACTTGCTAAATGGTGAGCAATTTTTTAGTGATGCTTTTCACTTTAGAAAACTTCGTGAACTCATAAAAGGGAATGGTGGTATTGCAGATGTCCACTATTTAAAAAAATTCTTAATTGAAAATTTAGGCGACCTTACTTTTGAAGAAGCATTCAAAAAATCAGGTTTGAATATTAATGTTGCTGTTGCGCCGTACGATGCAACTGAAAACCCTCGAATTATGAATGCGATTATGACTCCAAATGTTTTGGTTTGGAGTGCAGTATTGGCTTCTTGTGCTGTGCCAGTTTTATTTCCACCTGTGCGTTTAACCAGTAAGCGTTATGATGGTGAACATACCCCTTATATGGCAAATACTAAATGGGTAGACGGTAGTGTACGTAGCGATTTCCCACAAGAAAGAATGGCAAGACTTTATAATTTAAACTACACCATTGCCAGTCAAGTGAATCCGCATGTTGTACCGTTTATGCAAGATGATGCGCGCCGTTTCCGTAAAGACGTTTTAAGTTGGCCTGAACGAATTTTAAGACGCCAAGGTAAAGTACTTTCAATGGGGCTGATGGACTTTACACGTCAAAGATTAGGCGCGATTTCACCCGTAAGAAGACTGCTCGATCATGGATATGGCGTAGTAGGGCAGCGCTATTATGGTGATGTTAATATTATTGCTAAATATAGCTTAAAACATTATGCCTATACGCTACAAAACCCACGCCCACATTTGTTTAAACGTTTACAGCGAGAAGGTGAGCGCGCGACTTGGCCGAAAATCTCTTCTATTGAAACGCACGCGCGTATTGGTAAAACGATTCAGCACTGTTTAGAAGTTTTACGTTTTGAAGAAAAGAAACAACAGCCAGAATCTTATTATGCTGAAGCATGATTTTGCTTCTCATATAGACAACCTAAAATGTGCGACAAAGCCTAGAAGTGAAGCTTTAGGACGGCATCTATGGACATGTACTATAGATGCTGATTCCTACTGGTTAAAATTTCATTTGCCAAATGTACATGCTCAAAGTGAGCAAGATTTTTTGCATGAATTGCAATTTTATGAAGATATTACATATAAAAAAACGAATTGGCTTTTGCCATTTAAAATTATTGAGGGCAGAACTATTTCCCAACGACTACAATTTCAAGGAGGAGTATTAGTTTTACCGGATACAGATTATTGGTTTAATGATTTAGATCAAAAGCAAAATTTAAAAAATATAAATGAGAAAATCTATCTGGCACTTGTTAAATTAGCAGAGCTTCATGAGTTAGGATGGATTCATGGTGATATTAAAAAAGAACATTTTCGAAAGTTTAAGCAAGAGCTTTATTTAATTGACTTTGAAAAAACACGGCTTATTTCAAGCCCTGATCCAATAACTGATGCTACACCACGGTATATGGCGCCAGAGCTATTTCATGGTGCCAATAAAACCGTTCAAAGTGATTTATATGCATTGGGAATCGTATTGTATGAATGGTTAACGCAAACTCGTTTACAAGCAAATAGTTACCATGAGTGGGCGGTATTGCACTGTCAAAAATTAAATGTGGTATTACCAAGTTCGTTCCAAGTTTTCTTGCCACTACTTTCAGGCTTGTTACAAAAACAGCAGCAAAACCGGTTTTCAAATGTACATGAAGCGATAAATTGCTTAAAAATGCTCTCAACCTGATAAAAATCATTGATCTAGTAACTGTATACAAATTACTCGGTCAGTTTTTTTTGAAAAAAAAACACTTGTCACTGTTAGATCTTATCGCTAATATACACAGCCATCGGGGGCGTGGCGAAATTGGTAGACGCACTGGATTTAGGTTCCAGCGCCGCAAGGTGTAAGAGTTCGAGTCTCTTCGCCCCCACCACTTTAAGTTAAGTCTTAAAGTTTGATATAGATGTTAAGACATCTAGATCTCGGAAGAGGATTGGTGTAATGGTAGCATGACGGTCTCCAAAACCGTTCGTCAAGGTTCGAGTCCTTGATCCTCTGCCACATTTATTTTAAATAAATGTCCCAGATGGGGGCGTGGCGAAATTGGTAGACGCACTGGATTTAGGTTCCAGCGCCGCAAGGTGTAAGAGTTCGAGTCTCTTCGCCCCCACCATAGAAAGAAGCAAGACGATGATCTTGCTTTTTTTATGATTAAATCTGAATGGTTTAATTGTCTATAGAGGATTGGTGTAATGGTAGCATGACGGTCTCCAAAACCGTTCGTCAAGGTTCGAGTCCTTGATCCTCTGCCAAGATTCTAAAAAAAGCTCCTTTTGTGGAGCTTTTTTTATACCTTATTGATTTTATATATAAATTTGTTTCTCGGTTGAGTGCTTCTAAAAGTTTGTTAATAAAAATTATTTTACATACAGACAAATCTGTATAAAAAATACTTCCACTTTGTTAAGGTTTTGTTAAAATAAAATTAAGTTGATATTAATCACGGTTTGATTTTATATGGTGAACTATAACAAATTTAATAAAAATGTCTTATTCATCTGTTTATCACTCATGGGGGGCGTAAGTTATGCGGCTGACTCGGATGATCCAATTCGACAGAGAATTCAGGCTGATCAGACCATTCGGCAACAGCAGCGAGATACTGCATTAGAAAAACAGATTCAGCCGAACGTAAGTGTGAATTTAGGGCAAGAACAAAATAAAATTTCAGCTCAGCAATTACAATATTTACACTCTAATAGTGAAACACCTTGCTTTGAAATTAAAAAAATACTTTTAGAAGGTGATTTAGCTCATCAATTCATTTCTAGCTTTAATGTGGTTACAACTGGTAAGAACAATATTATTGGACGTTGTTTAGGTGTAAATGGTCTTAATCAGGCACTTGATCTTGTCCAAAATAAAATTATTGCAGATGGTTATGTCACAACACGAGTGTTACTACCTCAGCAAAATATTGCATCTGGCACAGTTCGGGTTCATGTTATTCCTGGCCGAGTTGATCAGATTAAGTTTGCCGATGGTACCTCTAAACGAGCACATTTATGGAATGCTTTACCGATGAAGTCGGGAGCGCTTTTAAATATTCGTGATATGGAGCAAGGCTTAGAAAACTTTAAACGTGTACCTACGGTTGAGGCTGATTTTAAAATTCAGCCAGCAGAACAAAAAAATGAACCGGGTTATAGTGATGTGATTCTTGCATGGCAACAAGCTAAACCTTATCGCTTACATGTGGGGATTGATGATTCAGGTTCTGATGCTACTGGAAAATACCAAGGTACAGCGACCTTGTCACTTGACCATGTGTTAACTTTAAATGATTTATTTTATATCAGTTATAACCATGATTTAGGTAGCAATGGTTCTGGTAAACATGGTACAGATGGCTTTTATGCAAGTTATACCATTCCATTTGATTATTGGTTATTTTCAACCAGTTATAGCCGTTCTAACTATTTACAAACAGTCGCTGGAAGCACTGAAACTTATCAATACAGCGGTAAAAGCGAACTCATTAATGCAGATTTGTCTCGAATTATTTATCGAGATGCTCACCGTAAAACTGCTGTAGGTTTTGGTGGATGGTACCGTGAATCACAAAACTATATTAATGATGTCGAAGTAGAAGTACAACGCCGAAAAACGGCGGGATGGAAAGCAAGTCTTGATCATACTGAATATTTTTCTAATGCAACATTAAGCGGTAATGTGACTTATAAGCGTGGTACAGGCTGGCTTAATGCAATGAGAGCACCAGAAGAAAGCTTTGGTGAGGCTTATACACATGTAGGCATTTTGCAGGCCAATGCCAGTTTACAAGTTCCTTTTAAAGTGGGGCAACAGAACCTTCAATATCTTGCAGAATGGCGTACCCAACACAGTAATAAGCCTTTGACACCGCAAGACCGATTCTCGATTGGAAACCGTTATACCGTAAGGGGTTTTGACGGTGAACAAACTTTATTGGCAGATAATGGTTTTTTAGTTCGCAATGAACTGAGTGGCTCAATCATGAATAAACCACATTCGTGGTATGCAGGTATTGATTATGGAGAGGTGGGGGGGAAAACCGCGCATTATCCAAACCCTTTACCAGGTACTAGTTTGTTAGGTGCAGTTGTTGGTTTGCGTGGACAAATTGCCCCTCTGCGTTTGAATTATGACGTTTTTGTCGGAGCACCGTTGAAAAAGCCCGATCACTTTGAAACGGATGATTACACGACTGGATTTAGCGTGAACTGGACCTATTAATTTAAGTTCAAAGGTCCTGAACGCAATCAATTGTATTAAAAAAAGATTTAGTGAGATTTTAAAATGAATAAGAACCGTTATCGTATTATTTTTAGTCATGCTCGCGGTATGTTTATTGCTGTTGCCGAGATTGTAAAAAGTAAAACTAAGCAAGCAGGGCAAAGTCAGGGAACAATGGAAACAGGTGTGGTGACGTCTTCTGTTCCCACTATTCATTATAAAAAATTAAATCCACTTAACTTTGCAGTTATTGGTTGTTTAGGGGCATTGGTAATCAGCTTGCCAATGAGTAGTGTTGCTGGAACTCAAATCATTGCAGACAAAGGTGCTCCAACATCACAGCAGCCAACTATTTTAAATAGTGCCAATGGAACACCTCAGGTCAATATTCAGACACCAAGTGCGGGTGGTGTTTCGCGGAATACCTATACACAATTTGATGTTGGTCAAGAAGGTGTCATTTTAAATAACTCGCGTAATAACACTCAAACCCAGATTGGTGGATGGGTACAAGGTAATCCTTGGCTTGCAACAGGTGAAGCCAAAGTTATTTTGAACGAGGTTAATAGCAGTAACCCAAGTCAGCTTAAAGGTTATATCGAAGTTGCCGGAAAACAAGCTCAAGTCGTCATTGCAAACCCTTCAGGTCTAATTTGTGATGGCTGTGGTGTGATTAATGCAGACCGTTTTACTTTAACAACCGGACAAGCGGTAATGAATCAAGGTTATCTTGAATCATTCCGTGTTCGTGAAGGTCAGGTTACGATTGAAGGTAAAGGCTTAAATGGAAGCTTAACACCATATACCGATATTTATACGCGTGCCTTAAAGGTCAATGCAGGACTATATGCCAATGAACTTAACACGGTACTTGGACAAAATGACATTCAAGTCAAAGACCAAGTTACTCCTAAAATTACAGCAACTACAGGGCCTACATCTACACCTCAGCCGAACTTTGCCTTAGATGTGGGCCAGCTTGGTGGAATGTATGCTGGTAAAATCTTTTTGGTAGGGACAGAGCAAGGGTTAGGTGTTCGTAATGCTGGCTCGATTAACAGTACTCAAAGCACCCTTACCCTGAATGCAAAAGGTGATCTGGTCAATAGTGGTAATTTGATTGCAAATAAAGATCAGGTGCAACTTAAAGCTCAAAACATTCAGAATACAGGTAATATCAGTAGCGCAACTTCACAAATTTCAGTTGAGAGTCAAAATCTAAATAACTCTGGTCTAATCAGTAGTGCTGATGAGTTACATCTTCAAAATCAGAATACGATTACCAATAGTGGTACGTTAAATGCTGCCCGAATAGCAATTAACTCTACAAAACTAAAAAATAGCGGTTCTATTGAACAGACTGGTTTACAAGGGCTTGATTTAAAATCAGGCTCAATGACAAACCTTGGCGGTAAAATTGGAATTGCTAAGAGTAATACTGGTGGTGGTACAGGGGGATCTACAGGTGGAAGTGTTCCAACGGTCCCAACAGATCCATCTAAAGATGGTGGAAGTTTAAGTGTTGTAACTCCAGTAGATACAACTCCAAAAACTTACGATACTGGTTTTATCCATGTGTCAGATGTGCTGAATAATGATCAAGGCGCAATCGTTGCCAATGGTGGTGTAGATCTAGACAGCCAAAATGGTTTAGATAACCAAGGCGGCCAACTTAATTTAGGTGCTATCAATATTAAAGGAAATAGCTTTAATAATGACCAAGGTCAGCTTACCGTTAAAAGTGCCAATATCCAGACCTCAACTTTCACTAACCAACAAGGTCAGCTTGCTTCTAATAGTACTCTTAATATTCAAACTCAGTCTGCCAACAATAAAGGCGGAAAAATCCAGTCAATTGGACAGCTTGATTTAGCTGTAAGTGGTGAGTTGAATAATGTTGATGGACAAATTGCTAGTGGAGCAACTGTCAACGTTAATGCAAGTGATTTGAAGAACCAGTCAGGTGTTGTGTATTCAGAAAACCAAGCTGTAAATATTAAAGCGAATAAAGCGATTGATAATACTGAGGGGCTCATTCAGGCTAAAACCAATTTAAATTTAGATAGCCAATCTCTTAATAATACAGCTGGACAAATTGTTGCAGATCAAATTAATCAGAAACATGTGACTGTTAATAATAACCAGGGATCTATCGCAGCTCAGCAAAATTTAAACAGTACTGCCCAGCAGTTTGATAATACTCAAGGTCAGATTCACGCTAAATCAATAAAGTTACAGCATGATCAACTTAAAAACACGGGTAGTGTTTATGCTGATCAGGATTTAACAGTTACAGGGCAAAATATTCAGAATGCTGGTACTTTGGGGGCTGGAAAAAATGTCCAGATTACCAGTTCAACTTTAGAACATAGTGTAGGTGGATTGATTGCTGCGGGCCTAGATCGTGAAGGTAAATTAGGTGATGCTGGTGATGTGTCTATTCGTTCAGATCAAGTCGGTTTACATGGGCAAACCTTAGCTGGCGGTAATTTAAAAGTACAAGTGCAAAGCAATATTGATGCGGGAAAAGGTCAATTGCAGGCACAAAATATTGAGCTAGATAGTGTGACAGGCAACATCTCTACGCAGGCTGGAAGCGTAGTTGCCCAGAATCAACTTAAACTGACTAGCCAGAATTTGATTAATAATCAGCAAGGCCTATTGAGTAGTCAGGACCTCATCCTTACAGCAAAACAGCTAGATAATAGTCAAGGTAAAATTCAGCATACGGGCAATAATGAATTTACCCTAGATTTTGTGAACGGTTTAAATAACAAAGCAGGTGAAATTAGCAGTAATGCATCTTCAATTAACCTGAACACGTCTGCTCTGAATAATGAAACTGGAAAGATTATCCATGCAGGGAATCAGCAACTGAATATCACTGCCGATCAATTGCAAGGTGCACAAGGCCAGATTCTCAGTAATGGACAGCTATTATTGAAGGGTGGACAAGTTGTATTAGATGGAGCAACTACTTCGGCGAATCAGATCAATATCTCTGCAGATAGTTTGAGTCATCAAAAAGGTCAAATGGTTCAGAGCGGAACACTAAACCCGCTCACCTTAGCGATTAAAGATCAAATGAATAACCAATTAGGTTTTATTCAGAGCCAATCGGGTTTACAACTAAAAACGACTACTCTTCATAATCAGGGTGGTCAGTTAAGTTCTGCTCTTAATTATGATGTACAACTTGATGTGGCAGACTTACTCGATAATAGTCAATCAGGCAAAATTTACGCAGGACAGAATGGCGTTATTCAAGCTGGTTCTATTAATAATAGTTTAAATGGTCTCATTTCTGCACAAAATGCATTAACTCTGACCAGCTTGGGAATCATTAATAACCAGTCCGGTAAAATTGTAGCGAATCAAGATGTCACTCTTACTTCTAATGGTGTAGACAATAGCAGTGGCCAAATTGGTAGTAGCCAAGGCATTGTAGCGATCAATGCAGGATCTGGTGTAGTTAATAATACTTCTGGAACTCTACAAGCTGAAAAAGATTTATCTGTAAGTGCTGACCAGATTAATAACCAATCTGGTCTCATGAATAGCCAAAGCTCGCTTGCTTTAATAAGCCGTAAAGATATTAACAATAAGTCTGGACAAATCATTGCTAAACAAGATGTGACTACACAGAGTCAAGGTCTGGCCAATGATTTAGGACAAATTGGTAGCGTTCAGGGCAATGTCTCATTAGATGCTGGTTTAGGCGATTTGAGTAATCAATCAGGCAAGATACTTGCCGCTCAGGATCTGACTTTAAGCGCTCAAAATTTAGATAATCAGTCTGGTCTTATCTCTGCTCAAAAAAAATTGGCCTTAAAAGTTCAGAAATTAAACAACCTTAAAGGTCAAATTCAAAGTGGCGATGCCATAGAAATTACGGGACAAAGTCTGAATAACCAAGGTGGTTCAATTGAGACAAATGCTGATCTTACTTTAAATATCAAAGGTGCATTAGATAACAGTCAGTCAGGCAAATTGACGGGCAACACTACAAAAATTACAGCAGGCTCAATAAATAATAGTAATAAAGGCCAAATTAATGCTACAGATACCTTAACTGTTTTATCGCAACAAGCAATTAATAACCAAACTGGGGTAATGGCCGCGAATCAGAACGTTTCTATTCAAAGTCAGGGCTTGGATAATACGTCGGGGCAAATTGGTAGTGTTCAGGGTTCATTAACCATTGATGCTCAAAAAGAAAAATTATTAAATACTTCGGGTTCGCTTCAAGCAGGAACGAGTCTTAAAATCACGAGTGGTGACTTGAATAATGATTCGGGCACTATTCTTGCGCTTACCGATAATACAATTACAAGCACAGGTGACGTCAGCAATAAAGCTGGAAAAATTGCATCGAATGCTCACACTACAATTACAACTCAGAATTTAAATAATCAGGCTGGAATGATTCAGTCAGGTAGTGGTTCAGCTTTAGATCTGGTAATTAATGGAGCATTAGATAATAGTCAAGCAGGCCATTTACTGAGTGGTGCTGGTTTGAATCTGAAAGTGAATACTTTAGATAACAGTCAGCAAGGGCAAATCAGTGCACAAGATGCACTAAATATCATTAGTGCTGGGCTTATCAATAACCAGGCGGGTACTTTGGTTGCAAACCAAAATGTAACTTTGAGCAGTAAAGGTTTAAATAATAATCAAGGACAGATTGGCAGCATTCAAGCTGGATTAGCTATTGATGCTGGGGATCAGGCTCTTACCAATCAGTCTGGCGTATTACAGGCAAAAACTGATTTAACAGCAAAAGCCTTATCTGTAGGCAATACAGCTGGACACATCAGCGCTCAGGGTAAAGTCGATTTAAACAGCCAAAAAAATATTAATAATACCCAAGGTTCAATTGTTGCTGATCAAAACCTCAATATCCATAGTCAAGGTTTGATTAACAATCAAGGGAAGCTGGCAACCCAAGGTAATTTGACACTTCAAGCGGGTACACAAGCGTTACAAAACCAAGCCGGTATTATCCAATCTGGACAAGATATGTCTATGATAGCTGGCTCAATTGATAACTCATTATCAGGACAGATCAATGCACAAGGTAGAGCTACTCTACAAAGCACAAGTCTTTTGAATAATGAAACAGGTATTTTGGCAGCGGGACAGGATCTTACGCTTAACAGTAATGGTTTAAATAACACAAAAGGTAAAATTGGAAGTGTGAATGGTGTATTAAATATTAATGCAGGTTCTTCACTTTTAAATAATCAATCCGGATCATTACAGTCGTCTGGCGTAATTGATCTTAAAGCGAGTGGTGTTAATAACCAATTAGGCAAAATTACATCATTAAAAGCGATAAATATAGATAGTCAACAACAGGCATTCACTAACCAACAAGGTACGATTAGCTCAGATCTGGTTTCGATTTCATCTGGTCTATTTAATAATGATCAGGGTCTTGTGCAGGCAAAAACATCACTTGTGCTTGATACCAATGGGCAGAATCTTATGAATACCAATAGCGGTACACAAGGGGGATTACTTAGCCAAGGTAATCTCACTTTAAAAAATCTTATTGCTCTCGATAATACGCAAGGTTACATTGCAAGTGGACAAAATTTAGATTTAAGTGCGAATCAGGTTATTAATAACAAAGGAACATTGCTTGCAACCCAAAACCTGAAATTACAAGGGACAGGTCAAAACCAACTGCTAAATAACCAATCTGGTCAGATTTTGTCGATGGGTGATATGCAGTTGACCATTGAACAGGTCAACAACCAAGGTAAATTGGTGGCAACAGACCCAGATAGCCATATCATGGCCACGGGGCAGCTAGATCTTGTAACTCAGCAGTTAGATAACAAAAACACATTAACTACGGATAGTACGTCTGTTCAAGGTATTGATGCTGGAAATCTAAACTTGAGCGCCCAAACTTTGAATAACAAGTCTGGTGCAATCCGTAGTAACCAAAATGCTGTACTTAATGTTAGCGGACAGTTGAACAACCAATCTGGTGAAATCAGCGCCGTTAAACAGCTTAATTTACAAGGTGATCAGCTGGTTATTAATAACCAAAAAGGCAAATTACTATCGGGTGAGAATTTAAATATTACAGCTCAATCGCTTACGGGTGATGGTCAGATTGCAAGTTTGGGTGACGCGAATATTACGCTGAAAGAAAGCTTTAAGCAGACTCAAGAAGGACAATTACAAGCGAATAAAAATCTGAGTCTAAGTACAACTTCGGATATTACCAACGATGGAAAAATTAATGCTGGCAATATCTTAAAACTAAATGCAGCCAATATAACTAACACTAGCAATGCTCAAATTGAAAGTCACGATACCCAAATTGAAGCACAAGATCAGATTAATAACACCGGGCTGATCAATGGTGATGACACCACACTAAAAGCAAATACTTTAAATAACCAAGGTACAGGTCGTATCTATGGTACAGATCTTGCGATTAGCGCTAACACTTTAAATAACTTGCCAGATATTCAAGGTAGGGCTCCAGTTATTGCTTCACGAGGTGATATGAACCTTGGTGTGGGAGTGTTAAATAATCTGGCAAATACACAAGATTATGTGAGTCAGGCACTTATATTCAGTGCTGCAAATTTATATTTAGGCGGTGCTTTAGATGAGAACCGTAAAGCGACTGGTCAAGCCAGTGTGGTTAACAATGAGAGCGCGACCATTGAATCTTTAGGTAACATGCGCTTATCTGCCGCACAGATTAATAATGTTAATAAGCATTTCATAACCGATGATAATGTTGAAGTATCACGTATAGATGGCTTAGAAAAATTCTGTAATGCTTGGTGTACCTTTGACGGTCAATATGATGGTGGTAACTGGTTTGAAGATTGGATGAGATACACCTATAGTGAAATTACTTATGAAACCAAAGCCATTGAATCTGCTCCGGGTCAAATTAAAGCAGGCGGAAATCTGGATCTAAGTGGTGCACAGGTATTTAATGATAAGAGCCAAATTTTAGCTGGAGGAGAGCTTATTAATTTGGGGGGTGCTATTGTTTCAGATAATAGCATAAAAGGGACTAGAAAGGTTGTAGATCGGGGGACAGTGTATAAACATTGGGAATATGAAGGTGATTGGGAAGGACCTTTTGAAGTTTTAAGTGAAACAACAATTGATGTGCCAATAGGTCAGGTCGCCGATCATTATGAGCTGAACCAAACGAATCAAGATATTACGGCTGTTTCTAAGAGTGCTGGTGATCCAATCACGAATGCACAGATCAAAACAACTCATGTTAATGATTTAACAGCTACATCTAATACAACTTTTGTTGAGCAAGCAGGTGTTGCACAAAATAAAAATTTACAAACAGCAGGTCAAACTTCTGTAAAAACTGATGTTCAAACTTCAGGGCTGAATGGAAACTCATCTAACGTTCAACAAAAAGACAATACCACTCAAATCTCTGTTTTGGACCAATTACAAGGTCAAAAAGCTTCTCAAGTTTCAGGTGTCTCCACCTCAGATCAGGCCACTGCACCAGATCAAGCTGGTACGGGGGAGCAACTCGAAATTCGTACCATTAATAACAACAATATTAAAGTTGCCAATAACGCCTTGTATAGAACAGGAGCTGATAGTAAAGCAGGTTATCTCATTGAGACTGACCCGAACTTTACCAATTACAACCAATGGTTGTCTTCGGACTATATGTTGAATGCTTTAGGCCTTGACCCTGCATTGCAACAAAAACGTCTAGGAGATGGCTTTTATGAGCAGCGTATGGTGCAAGATCAGATAACTAACTTAACTGGTTATCGCTTCTTGGAAGGTTATGCATCCGATGAGGAACAATATAAAGCCTTGATGAATAATGGGGTGACCTTTGCCAAGCAATATGGTTTGCGTCCGGGTATTGCTTTAAGTGCCGCACAAATTGCGCAATTGACCAGTGATATTGTCTGGTTAGTTGAAAAAGACGTGACGTTACAGGATGGAACGAAAACAAAAGCGCTTGTTCCGCAAGTTTATGTAAAAGCACGTGTGGGGGATTTAAAGGGTGATGGTACTTTACTGACAGGTAATAGCGTTAACTTTAAATTAAATGGTGATTTACTGAATGGTTCAACCATTGCTGGACGAGAAGCTGTTCAAATTACCGCAGATAATATTAATAATCTGAAGGGACGTATTCAGGGGAATACAGTTGATATTACGACTCAAAAAGACCTCAATAATATTGGTGGTCAAATCAGTGCCAAAGATGCAATGGCTGTAAAAGTCGGTGGCAACCTCAAGATTGAGACGACAACCAGAACATCAACCAGTCAGGTCGGTGATTTTAGTGCAAGCACAACCGGTGTAGATCGTGTTGCTGGGCTTTATGTAGGTAGTGGTAATAAGATTCAACCGAACAAGGCAACTTTAATGGTTGATGTTGCCGGAAATACAGTTCTTAAAGCTGCTGAGCTGAATAACAGCAATGGCGCCTCAGTGATCAATACAGTAGGAAATGTTGATATTGGCACAGTACAAACGGGTTATAAACTGAGTACTTACCGTGATATACAGAATCAGACGACCAGCCAGAAAGCCCAAGATGTTGGCAGTCAGCTTAATAGCAATGGCTCATTATTGTTAAATGGGCAAAATATTAAAATACAAGGTTCGGGTTTAAATAGTGTACAGGGTACGGCTCAAATCTCTGCCGTTAATCAATTAGATATTGAGGAAGGTCGTAAGACCAGCCAATTTGATCGACAGTGGTATGAGAAACATAAAGGAACTTTAGGTAGTAAGACCGATACTGGTTTTACTCATGATCAAGCGAGTGAAGCGATAGCAAGTACAATCAGTGGTAAAAAGGTTCTACTCGATGCAAATAATGTCAATATTCGTGGTAGCCAAGTGGTCGCTGATGAGTTGACTCAGATTCAGGCTAAAGAAAATATCAATATTGTGGCTGCGGAAAATCATTATTCCAATCAACAAGAGCAGACTGTCAAGAAATCAGGATTTAAAGCGAGTCTTTCTGATGGTGTGGCAAGTGTAGGTTATGGAAAATCGAGCTTAAATACAAAAGAGGATGGAAAATCTACAACACTTACCCAAAGTATGATTCGTAGTAAAGCGGGTGATACGACCATTATCGCTGGTAAAGATTTGACCACAGAAGCCGCTATTTTAGATGCAGGTAAAGACCTGAACCTTAAAGGTGCCAATGTGAACCTGAATGCGGGCTACACAACTGATGAGCAACATTCAGAAGTTCATAGCAAACAGTCTGGTATTTCGGTTGGCGTGACCTATTCTCCAGCTATGGCTGCTGCAGCTGCTTACAAAAACAGTATGAACAATGGTCAATTCTCTGATAGCGCCGTTGGTCAAGTGATGGCCCAAGGTGAAGCTGCTCGTAAGGCTTCTATGGCGGCGATGACGCCAGTGACCATTCAAGCAGGTAGCAAAAAAACAAATGAGGTGAGTAATACATCCAGCACTCAGGCTGTGATTACCCAAGCTACAGCTAAAGGCAATTTAAATATTATTGCAACAGAAGGAAGTATTAATAGCCAGGGTGCACAACTTTCAGCTGAAGGTGATGCCTTATTGCATGCTAAGGAAAATATTAACCTAAATGTTGCACAGAGCCATTCAGAGCAGACGGTTGATCGTAAACAAAGTGGTTTTAGTATTGATAACCGTGATTGGGCTGCACCTGCCGGAACATTTAAAAACAAAAATCAAGGTGATGGTCGTAGTACACAAACTACGGGAACTCAGCTTTCGGTTGGCGGGAAAACAACCCTGCAAACAGGGCAAGGCGATATTAATGTTGTAGGTAGTTCGGTTGCCTCAAAAGGTGATGTGAATCTCCATGCTGCTCGTGATATCAATATCAAGTCGAGCCAGAACAGCCAAAGCCAAAGTGAGCAGAGTTCAAATAAAGGTATTGGTAGCGCGCAGATTTCAGATACTGAGCAGTTCTATGGCTATATGAGTGGCAAGAGCCAAAGTACAAGTAATAGTGTTGAACAACAACGTAGTCAGGTGGGTAGTTTAGAAGGCAATGTGAATATTCAGGCCGGTCGTCAATATACCCAACAAGTTGCTGATGTTATTGCTGCAAAAGATCTAAATATTAAAGCGCAAGATATTCAGGTTTTAGAAGGCCATAACACGGGAAGTTCATCTGAAAATAGCAAAGACTTAAAAGTTGGACAATTTAGCCGTGTGAGTTCACCTCTTATTGATTTAGTGAATGCAGCGGATAAAGCCACAAAGAGTCAAGCGGATGACCGTACACAAGCATTACAAGCTGTTGCAGCAGGTGCTCAAGGTTACCAAACTTATAGTGATATAAAAGGTGGAGCACTATTTAAAGCTGAATCTGGCATTGGTTTTAGTACCAGTAAAAACCAGCAAAATAGCAGCTATGCCACTTCGCAACAAAACAACCTGAAAGCTGGCGGCAATGTCAACTTAACCAGTACTAATGGAGATATTCACCTTCAAAATACTCAGGTGAAAGCAGAAGATAAGATTAATCTAGATTCTGCAAAAAATATTGTGCTGGAATCTGGCCAAAGCCAAAATAAAGCCGATGGTAAAAATAGCAATGCAGGTTTAAGTGTTGGAGTGGGAGCATCTGTTGGTGCACAAACAGGTGTTTATATTTATGGTGAGGCTGGATTTGGAAAAGGAAGTAACCATTTAGACAGCAATACACATAACCAAACAACACTAGATGCAAAAAATATCAGTTTAACCAGTAAAGGTGACACCACACTACGAGGAGCGCAGGCAAAAGCAGATCGTATTGATGCAAATGTAGGCGGTCAACTTAAAGTTGAAAGTTTACAAGACACAGTTGAACAAAATACCAAACAAACTGGAGCAGGCGGTCGCTTACAAGCTTCGCTTGGTTCAGCATGGCAAGCTTCGGGTAATTTTAGTAGCAGTAAGGCTTCGGGCAATTCAAATAGCGTTAATCAGCAGTCTGGTTTATTTGCTGGTGATGGTGGTTACCATGTAAAAGCGGATGGTGTTGACCTAAAAGGTGGTGCAATTGTTTCGACTGCAACTAAAGATAAGAATGATCTGACTACAAACCGTTTAACTTTTAGCAATATCGAAAACCAAAGCGAGTACGATGCGACGAGCGTGAGTTTGTCGGGTGGTACAAGTCTTGGCGGCGGCAAGTCTTCTCCAGGAGATAGTAAAGCACCGAAACCAACCAATAATGATAACTGGCGTAATGCAACCAGCTTTAGCCCAAGCTTACCGCAACATGAGTCTGACAAAGACAGCAGTACAACTTATGCGACTTTAAGTGCAGGTAATATTACGGTAGGTGGAAAGTCGACTACAGTTGAGCAACTCGGTATTCATAGTGATGCCTCTACAGCCAACAGAGCGGTTGAGACTTTGCCGAACTTACAAACTATTTTAGATAAGCAAAAGACAGTAGCGGATGCGACGTCAACAATTGTGGCTGCCTCCCGTACTTATGCCCAAGACCAGATCAAGAATGCAGCAGCAGAAAAAGAAGTGATTGGGAAACAGATTACCAGTCAATTAAGTTCGGAAGAACAAACCAAACTGAAAGAGATGACTGCAGCTGAGAAGGATGCATATTTAGCACAATACGGTGTTTATGATGCAGCGCTTGCCAAGGAAAAAGCAGTAACCCAGCAATGGGGTATGGGCGGAGACAAGAGCCGTGCTTTAAATGCGGTAACTACAGCAATTACGGGTGCCCTTGGTGGACAAACCGATTTACAAGTTGCTGCAAATACCTTAGCCCCTTATGCAGCCAATATGATTGGAGAGAAGTTTGGGCATGGTGAGGACAAGAACAAGGCAGCACAATTAGCAAGTCATGCGATATTGGGTGCAACGCTAGCTTACTTAAATGGAGGTAATCCGGCAGCGGGCGGTAGTGCCGCAGTTGCAAGTGAAGCGGCAGCAGATTACTTCGCAAATCAATACAATGATGGCAAAACAGCGATTAATCCAGAAACAGGTAAGTTTGATGCAAATTTATTACCAGAGAACATCAAATCAGGTATTAGAGATTTAACAGCAGCGATTGGCGCAGTTGTTGGAGGTACGGTAGGTGATTCAGCATCGAATGCACAGTTGGCAGGTGTGATTGGGCAGAATGCTGTTGAGAATAATGAATTTTCGATAGTGACAGAAGCAAGCAACAAGCAAGCAGGGAAGACTATTGCTAAAATGCGTGCAGAATGTCAAGCAAAAGGTATTAATCCAAATTCAGGTGCATGTGGGCAATATCATGATACGAAACTAAGAAAAGATATTTCTGACACCTCAGGGACTTTGAGTGATATCTCTACTGCAGCGGGTCTTTATCCAACACCAGCCTCTCCTTATTTACTAGGAGCTGGTACTTTATTAGGTACAGCTAGTACATTACTAGATGATGAAAAATCTATATATCAAAAGGGAGCAGAAATTGGACTTTCTTCAGTAGCTGGGGCCGCTGCAAGTAAAGTTGTTAGTGGTGTAAAAACATTAGATGGGGACAGGTTATATTCTGAGACAGTAGAAAAGATTTTTAGTGAAGCATCAGGTAAAGTTGCAGAAAAGGTGCCTGGAGGTGTTATAAGTTGTGAAAAAAATCCTAAACAAATTGGGTGCGGAAAATGATTAAAGATATATTGCTGAATTATATTATGGGCAAATATAGAAGGATAATTGTTATAATTTGTGCCTGTATCGGTCTTTTAATTATTGGTCGCTTAATTATATTAGATAATTTTATATTTGGTGAGAAGTTTTTTGCTTTAGTTTTATCTTATTTAGCCTTCATTGTTGCAATATATAATGGATCACCAGTTGGATTTCCTGCAGTAAATACAGATTCTAATGATTTTGATATTGGTATGAGAGTCATATTCATAATATTGACTCTATCAATATTCATATATATATCATATTCAATATTTTAATCATAAAAATATGAGTTTTTAAGTGGCAGATAATTTTGATGACTTCTTAAATTTACTTGATAAATGATCAAAAATAAGTTGATAGAGCTATTGTTAAACAATAGCTCTTTTTTATGTTTATTATATATTTGGTGATTGATTATAGAACGAGATAAAAGCCGAACCTTGAATGCAGTGACTATGGCTGTCACAGGCGCACTTGGCGGTCTAATACACTTGCCCCTTATGCAGCCAATATGATTGGAGAGAAGTTTGGGCATGGTGAGGACAATAACAAGGCAGAACAATTAGCAAGTCATGCGATATTGGGTGCAACGCTAGCTTACTTAAATGGAGGTAATCCGGCAGCGGGTGGTAGTGCAGCAGTTGCAAGTGAAGCGGCAGCAGATTACTTCGCAAATCAATACAACGATGGCAAAACCGCAATTGGTCGCAATGGTTGAGTGTGACTTAAGTACCCCCGCAATAGATAAACTTAAAAATCTTTATTATTTACATACTGATTTAGAAGGGCCGTATTACTTATTATTTAAAGCTATTTTTGAAATTAAAAATAGTTATCCCAACGCCTATCAAACCACGGTGCGCTATAGAACATGGTTAAAAAATGAAATTTATAGTCAACTTAGAACACTTAAATTTGATGCTTCATTTAATGATGCCAAACTATTTTTATATATGATTGAAGGCGCAATTATTCAGTGTTTAGACAAGAACGATGCGTATAAAGGAAATAACGCATTAGATTACTTTTTATTACTAGTATGTCAGGGGTAGGTAAATATCCCAAATTACATTAAGAAAGTACTTTGGGATATACAGCTTTTAAATTTTACTTATAGTAAGCTTGAATTTGGGCAGTAATAAAGTCATAACTAGCTTTATTGTATAAAGCAAATTCACCTTTTGTATGATAGTTAGGAATAAAATTACTTGGTGCGCCATAGGTTTCAGAGATAACATTGCCTTTAACTTGCCATTCACCATCGTAAATTTTACCATTCATTTCAATGGCTGGATCTTTACCATTCTCAAAAATTGGGTTACCTGCACTATCTACAAAATAAGTCACTTTATAGCCAGCAACAGTATCAAATTTATAATTAAAATTTGGATAAAGTTTTTGTTGCCATTCAGCTAGAGTTTTGAAATCAGTGAGTGAGCTATCAAATAAATAAAATTCTGTATTGTTATAAATAACAGACTTTGGGATATAAACAAAAGAGCCACTTGGGAAAGTTGCATTACTATTTACTAAATTTGCAAAGGCTGTTTGATTATCTTTAAGAATACGAGAAAATTGATCACTAATATAAATATAGTCTGAATCTTTTGGTATTGAATTTATGATATTAGGAGGGAAAATATCAGCTACTTTTTTACCAGAAACATTAATTTTCTCATAATCGAAACTAACATTATCTGAATTTAAGCTACAACTATCATTAAATTGAGCAGTCGTAATTTGTGAACCTTGTGAGGCAACAATATAGCCCTCAGGCCAACCATTATTTTGCTTTTGATAAGTCTTTTTAGTGAAAAGGCCAAAAGAGTTAAGGTCATAAGTTTGTACAACATCTTCAGCTAAACTACTTTCAATTTCGTCAGCGGTTACATTATAAATTGCTTTTGGTGATGAATATATCATCTGCCCATTTCTTTGAAATTCATCTGCATACAATTGTCTTATAGTAGTGAAGCTATTGCCTGTAGGTATTTGCTTATAATTGTATGTAAGGGAATATAAGGGCTCATCAAAAATTGTATTTGTTGAAAGTGTAGAGTTGAGTAGAATCCCTCGATTACACTTTAGAGTATTGGTTTCTTGTGGAGATTGTTCTTTAGTTTGGGATGATAGATTCTCTGTATTATTAGTGCTTGAACTACTTCCTCCACAACCAGTTAATATAATAAATAAAAGAGAGGCTGTTAAATTTGAAATTTTTTTCATGAATAGACCTTATGTAGTTATCTCTAATGTGAAATAAAAATTATATATTTTTATTAATAAAAATAGGAGATTAAATTATACTAATAAATATAAATTCTACTGAAATATTTGGTACTTTTAATTGTTAGCTATTCGCTTCTCAAGCATTTCCATAAAGGTTTTTAAAATATTATTGTGATTTTTACCCTTATGAGTAATTAAGCATATAGGGGTGCTGTAGTGCATTTTATCTTTTAAAACAGGCTGCATAACACCGTCTTCAACCCATTTTTTTGCATAGTGGTCGGGTAAAAAACCTAAAAATTTTCCGGTTAAAATGAGAAAGGCAATACCTTCGCGGTCACTTGCCGTCGCTTTACAATCTAAAAGCTGATGCAACTTGGCTGCTTCCGAGGTAATCGCATAATTAGGAAGAATGGCTTGCCATTTTTTTAATTCATTTAAATTAATGTTGCTACATTGGTTAAATAAAGGATGATTTTTGCCGCAATATAAAAATGAACTTTCATTATATAAATCGAAATAGTCTAAACCAGACAAAGGCGTAACAAGGGGGATAACACCTGCGTGCAAACGGTTATCAAGTACACGGCATTCAATATCTGAAAGGGTACTCATACTGATATTAATAATAACCTCGGCATGTTCCTCGGCAAGTTGTGTCAAGGTGTTGGTGATATAGCCTCTAGGCATAGTCACAAGGTTGTTAATAATGCCGATATTAAATTCACCCTTAAGACGGTTATGCATTTGGTTAACTTTAGAACGGAAGTCTTCAATGGCTGCTGTCAGCACTTCGATATATTCTAAAATTTCCCGTCCTTCATCGGTCAGGGCGAAGCCGGCACGGCCACGTTGGCACAGCCGAATACCCAGACGATTTTCTAAATCACTCATATGCAAACTAATTGCAGAGCGGCTAATACCTAAAATACTTTCGGCTGATGTAAAGCTGTGACAGTCGCAAACTGTTTTAAATATTTTTAGAAGTTTTATATCAAAATCAGTGACTTGATTTAATTTTTTAGGTTTCATTTAGTTTTGTTTTTTTAAATCTAAACTCAAGATAATTTGAATTTATCAAACTTATCTCGCTATGTACACTCAAACCATAATTTGAAAATAAACAGGAATGGTTATGTTTGATACGGATAAATTTAGCGACTCAGAGCATACTTTGGATGCGGTTCAAACTAATAATAATATGCACATAAATTATCAGGCGCACTGGATGCCTTTTTCAGCAAACCGAAACTTTGCTAAAGACCCACGTATGATTGTGGGTGCCAAAGGGTCTTATCTGATTGATGATTCTGGCCGTGAAATATTCGATTCACTTTCAGGCTTATGGACGTGTGGCGCAGGTCATACCTTGCCTGAAATTCAACAAGCGGTGAGCGCTCAGTTAGGTCAGCTCGACTACTCACCGGCGTTCCAGTTTGGTCATCCATTGTCTTTTAAGTTGGCAGATAAAATTGTTCAGCATATGCCTGAAAAACTACAACACGTTTTCTTTACCAATTCAGGTTCGGAGTCGGCAGATACGTCTATAAAAATGGCACGCGCCTATTGGCGCATTAAAGGTAAACCAAGTAAAACCAAATTGATTGGTCGTGCCCGTGGCTATCATGGTGTGAACGTTGCAGGGACAAGTTTAGGTGGGATTGGCGGCAACCGTAAAATGTTTGGACAACTTATGGATGTAGACCATTTACCTCATACTTTGCAACCTGATTTAACTTTTACCAAAGGCTGTGCAGAAACAGGCGGGGTAGAACTTGCCAATGAAATGCTTAAGTTAATTGAGCTACACGATGCTTCAAATATTGCAGCCGTCATTGTGGAGCCTATTTCTGGTTCTGCGGGTTGTATTGTGCCGCCAACAGGCTATTTACAACGTTTAAGAGAGATCTGTGATCAGCATGACATCTTGTTAATTTTTGATGAGGTGATTACAGGCTTTGGGCGTTTAGGAACGTGGACGGCGGCAGAATATTTTGGGGTAACACCAGATATTTTGAATTTTGCGAAACAGGTGACCAATGGTGCTATTCCTTTAGGTGGTGTGGTGGCAAGCCATGAAATTTACTCTGCCTTTATGCAGCAAGACTTACCAGAGCATGCCATTGAATTTACCCACGGCTATACCTATTCGGCACATCCGGTTGCTTGTGCTGCCGCTTTAGCCGCCCTTGAAATTTTAGAGAAGAAAAACCTGTTGGCTCAATCGGCAGCATTGGCACCAAGTTTTGAAAAAATGCTGCATGGTTTAAAAGGCGCACCGCATATTTTAGATATTCGCAACTGTGGCTTGATTGGTGCTTTGCAGTTAGCTCCGCGTGATGGCGATGCCACCATCCGAGGCTTTGAGCTTGGTATGAAACTCTGGAAAGAAGGTTTCTATGTCCGCTTTGGAGGCGACACGCTTCAGTTCGGTCCAATGTTTAACAGTACAGAAGCAGATATTGACCGCTTAATGAATGCTGTGGGCGATGCGCTTTATCAAGTGAATTAAGATTTATTAGGTATTTTACCGAGGTCTGTAATGCCAACAGACCCATCTTCAAAATCTAAATGAAAAATACAGTTTGATCTGAAAACTAATTGTAGTAAGGAGTAACAACAATGACAAATGGCCTAGAAGATTTTAGCTATGACGAAGTTTCAACTGAAAATAGTACGCATAGTGAACAAGCCAAAAAAGTGCTAGGGCATTTCATTCAAGGAAGAATTGTATCTAAAACGGCAAGAAAACAGCCAGTTTACAATCCTGCGACGGGTGAAATTAGTAAAGAAGTCGAAATTGCAGATGCACAAACGGTAAATGAAGCAGTTCAGGCGGCCGAACAAGCATTTCCTGCATGGCGTGATACACCAGTCATTAAACGTGCACGTGTCATGTTCAAGTTCAAACAATTATTAGAGCAAAATGCCGAAAAGATTTGCGCTTTGATTGGGCAAGAACACGGCAAAATTTCTCATGATGCTCAAGGCGAATTGCAACGCGGTATTGAAAACGTTGAATATGCTTGCGGCGCACCAGAGCTTTTAAAAGGGGAGTTTTCAAAAAATGTCGGTCCAGATATCGACTCATGGAGCGAGTTCCAACCGCTAGGTGTTGTCGCTGGTATTACGCCGTTTAACTTCCCGGCCATGGTTGCTTTATGGATGTTCCCAATGGCACTGGTTTGCGGTAACTGTTTTATTTTAAAACCTTCTGAAAAAGCACCTTCTGTGGTTTTATACCTTGCTGAACTTTTAAAACAGGCCGGTTTACCTGACGGCGTGTTTAATGTGGTCAATGGTGACAAAGAGGCGGTAGATGCCTTATTGCATCATCCACGTATTCAGGCAGTCAGCTTTGTAGGTTCGACGCCAATTGCTGAATATATTTACCGTACAGCGACTTCAACAGGTAAACGTTGCCAAGCATTAGGCGGTGCAAAAAATCATGCGATCATTATGCCCGATGCTGATATTGATAACGTAGTGACTTCATTATTAGGCGCTGCTTTTGGCTCTTCGGGCGAACGTTGTATGGCATTGTCGGTTGCGGTTGCTATTGGCGATGAAGTTGCCGATGTTGTGATTGATAAGCTGACTCAAGAAATGAAAAAATTGAAGTTCGGTAACTATGCCGATGCAAGTAACGACTTTGGGCCACTTATTACCCAAGCACATAAAGACAAAGTACAGGCTTATATTCAAAGTGCAGAACAGCAAGGCGCAAAAATTGTGGTCGATGGCCGTGATGCAAAACCAACAGGCTACGAAAAAGGTTTCTTCGTTGGACCAACTTTAATTGATCAAGTCACACCAAACATGACCAGTTACCAACAAGAGATTTTTGGCCCTGTGTTGCAAGTTATGCGTGTGAATAGCATGCAAGAAGCGATGCAACTGATTAATGACCATGAATATGGCAACGGTACTTGTATCTATACCCGTGATGGGGAAGCAGCACGCTATTTTAGCAGCCACATTCAAGTGGGTATGGTCGGTATTAACGTGCCTTTACCAGTACCTGTGGCTTACCACAGCTTTGGTGGCTGGAAGCGTTCACTGTTTGGTGATTTACATGCGTATGGTCCAGATGGCGTCCGTTTCTACACACGCCGTAAAACCATTACACAGCGCTGGCCTTCGGCTCAAGTCCGTGAAGCAAAACAGTTCTCAATGCCAACTTTAAATTAATGTCTGCAACAAAGGGAAAACATCAGGTTTTCCCTTTTTCATTAGCAAAGGATTTTTAAACATGTAATAGATTGTTTTATGGATATATTTTTAAGGAATGAAATATGAATAATGATAGAACAAAAAAATTAGGCGAAGGACTTTCGAATCGCCATATCACAATGATTAGTATTGGCGGTGTTATTGGTGCAGGTTTATTTGTCGGTTCATCTTCTGCAATTGCTAAAGCAGGCCCAGCGGTCATTCTTGCATATCTCACTACCAGTATTATGGTCTTTCTGGTCATGCGAATGTTGGGTGAAATGGCTGTTTTAGAGCCGGACACCGGTTCATTTTCTACCTATGCCCGTAAAGCGATTGGCCCGTGGGCAGGCTTCACTATTGGTTGGTTATATTGGTGGTTTTGGGTGCTTGCGATTCCGGTAGAAGCGATTGCTGGCGCAGAAATTTTACATTCGTGGTTTCCGAGCGTTTCGGTTTCTATCTATGCATTTTGCTTTATTGTGTTCTTAAGCTTGGCCAACTTTTTTAGTACCAAAAGTTTTGGTGAGTTTGAGTTCTGGTTTTCTTTGGTCAAAGTGGTTGCCATTATTGGTTTCATTATTATTGGTATTTTGGCAATTTCAGGTATTTGGCCTTTAGCTAAAAATGTCAGTGGTGTTGCTAATTTATACAACAACGCTGGTTTTATGCCGCACGGTATGGGGGGAATTTTATCTGCCATTTTAATCACAGCGTTTTCGTTTTTTGGGGTGGAAATTGTCTCAATTGCCGCAGCCGAGTCATCTAACCCTAAACAGAAAATTAGACGTGCCACCAATTTGGTGCTGTACCGTATTATTCTTTTTTTCGTGGTCTCAATGTTTATTGCTGTTTCACTTGTCGATTGGCGTTCACCGGACTTACAAAAGTACGGGACATTCCAATACGTTTTAATGAGCTTAAACGTACCAGGCACTAAACTTATTATTGATACGGTCGTGTTTATCGCCGTGGCGAGCTGTATGAATGCGGCAATTTATACCTCTTCTCGTATGTTATTTCGTTTGGGAACACGCAATGAAGCACCGCAGGCAGTCACTAAAGTGAACTATGCTGGTGTACCAGCAATTGCGGTGTTTTCCTCAACTTTTATTGGTTTAGTATGCTGTGTCATTAACTATGTATTTCCTGGAAAAGTCTTTGGCTTATTGCTCTCAAGCACAGGGTCAATTGCTTTACTCGTGTACTTGGTTATTGCGTTTTCGCAACTACGTTTAAGACATAAGCTAGAAGCGGCTGCAGCGGAAATTCCATTTAAAATGTGGTTATTCCCATGGCTGACTTGGTTTGTGATTATCATTATTTTAAGTGTATTGGCTTATATGTTCTTCTCACCAGCCTATAGTTATGAAACGACTCTATCTTTAGGTGTAACCTTAGGTGTGGTGGTTTGCGGTTTGTTTGTGACCCGAAAGCGTAAAGCAACCCGTTCGGTTGCGATCAATCAGAGTAATTTATAAAAATATTAAATTAAAATTTTAACCATATAAATAAAAAGCTCCTTAATAAAAAGGAGCTTTTTATTTTTTTAATTCTAATTATTTTATTTTAATTGTAGTTGGGTTTTTATAATAATATAAAGAGTTAAAAGCTAACTAAGCAAAGATGTTTAAATCGCTTGCCAGTTTTCTTTAACTTCTTCTGAGTTTTTATTTAAAATGACTTGATCTTCTTTTACCTCCCCTATCCAAGAAGTAGGGATAAGATGATGTTGATCATTTTCATCTTTGGTGAGTTTTAACTGATTTTCACCTTCAAGATGATCGACAGTTCCTACTTTGGTGCCACAAGAAGCAATAACGTCTGCATGTTTTTTAATATCATTAATATTTAAAGTATTCATCTTTGACCTCTTCTTTGGAAATAGAAAAACGGTAGAAACTAAATTACTGGATAAAACGGCAGAAATCCTTAATTTTTAATAAACCTTACATGATTATTTTATAATTTCACTTAAGCGATATATTTAGGTAACAATGAAATAAAAAGAAATATTCATTGAATAAAGTTATAGAAAATATCTTTTTATTACATTTTATATCTTTAATTAAACAGAATTATTTCGATATGTTTAAGTGAATACTTTTGAATAATTATTTGTAATGAATATTAAAATATCTATAAATATGACAATCTTGAGTATGTTGAGTGAATTTGAACATGCTCAGGCCGAAAACAAAAGTCAGCTCCGCCAAGATTTACTCTACCAATTGGTAAGTTTATCTAAAAGTTTGCCTTATCCAGCTTCAGGTCATACCTATCAGCGATGGCAATTGTTTGCTCAAATTGCATGGTATGATTTAAGTCTCGCTAAATTATTTGAGTCACATCATGATGCTTTAAGTATTCTAAATGAATTGGGTTATCAAGACGAAATCGATGACCAAACTTGGGCGGTATGGGCAGCAGATGGCGGGCCGGCACCTGTGCAAGTTCAGAACAATCATTGTAATGGTATAAAAAACTGGTGCTCAGGTGCAGAGTTTATTCAAAAAGCTCTCATGAGTTATAAGGACAAAGAAGGCCAAGCACAGCTTTGTATCGTTGATTTGGCTCATCCCTCTGTTCATGTTGACTTGAGCCACTGGCAAGCAGTCGGTATGCAGGGAACCCAAACAGCTCAAGTGCATTTTGACAATACTCCTGTTATTCCTATCGGACTGCCAAATTGCTATTTGGAGCGTCCGGGTTTTTGGCATGGTGCTGCTGGTGTTGCGGCTTGTTGGTATGGTGCCGCGGTACGCTTGGTTAGTTTCTTGCATAAAAGTTGCACCCTTAACCCAAACGCATTTAAAAAAATGTATTTAGGGGAGTTGGCTCAACAGCTCTCTGTAACCAAACAGTATTTTCAATATATTGCCAAGCTCATTGATGATGAGCCTGCGCTCAGTCATGAGCGTGAAATCCGTATATTACGTGCCCAAACAGAACAATGCTGCCAGAGTGTTATTCAACTCGTCGGTAAAGCTTTGGGCGCGCGTCCTTATTGTGAAGAGCCTACATTTTCACAGCTCATCGCTGATTTACCAGTATTTATCCGACAGAGCCATGCGGCTTTTGATTATGAGTCTATTGCTGAGCTCTGTTTACCGGAGAAAAGCTTATGGGAACTTTGAAGCATCCCTTAGTAGAGGACCGTATGATTTCAGGTGAAGGTACACCTGAATTCATGTGGCTTGAGGCATTTAAAAAGAATCCTTTAGATCGGCTGAATTTAAAGTTGTTTCAGTCTAAAAGAGTGGTGATTGTTGCTCCGCATCCTGATGACGAAGTGCTGGGTTGTGGCGGTTTAATGCAGCAGCTAGTTGAGCAAAACTGTCATATTGTCATTTTGGCAGTTAGTAATGGAACACAAAGCCATCCTCATTCAGTGAAATATACTCCTGACCAATTGAACGATTTACGTCCGCAAGAAACACTGGCTGCTTTAAAAACTTTAGGTATTTCAGCTTTTTCTGAACGGATTGGTTTAAATCTAATGGATGGTCAAATTCATTTACAGATGGATCAATTGAATCAGGCGCTTAGCCAAATTGTTCAGTCCGAAGATATTTTAATTTGTAGCTATGCATTTGATGGCCATCCAGATCATGAGGCTGTCGGGAAAACAGTACAAGCTTTTGCCGAAGCTCGGGACTTACTATGTTTGCATGTATTGATTTGGGCATGGCATTGGGCAGAGCCTTTT
This sequence comes from Acinetobacter sp. UC24323, assembly GCF_024151445.1. Classification (NCBI taxonomy): domain Bacteria; kingdom Pseudomonadati; phylum Pseudomonadota; class Gammaproteobacteria; order Moraxellales; family Moraxellaceae; genus Acinetobacter; species Acinetobacter sp. UC24323. Next base: position 47,113 of record NZ_JAHIBY010000016.1, read on the forward strand.
GACACACGAATTAACTGGTCCAAAGCAAAAGCTTATGCCTTAACTGAAAACCAGTTAATTAAAAAACATCAGGCGGTTATGCAATTTAAAACACAACTTGAAGCCGATGAGAGCACAGGAAATTCCGCCGTTTTATCCTCAAGTGCGATTAGCCGTCTTTTAATGCCTTATGAGGTATATCTGAGTGATTCATTCTCGTGTGTATTTTGAAGAGTTGTATCGTAGTAATAATGACCCGTGGGGCTATGACTATCACTGGTATGAAGCCCGTAAAAGACAAATCTGCCTTGCATTATTAACACGACCACACTATGAAAAAGTTTTAGAAATTGGTTGTTCAAATGGGCATTTAAGTGTTTATCTGGCTCAGCGCGCTGCTCATCTGTTATGTATTGATGTGTCGAAGCAAGCCGTTCAGCTCGCATCCCAACGGTTAGAAGCATTTGAACATGTGACTGTTGAAAATAGAAAAATACCTGAAGATTTTTATGAACAAAAATTTGACCTGATTGTAATTAGCGAAGTGGCGTACTACCTCACATTCGATGAGTTAGGTGAGTTTATTGAACAGTTAAAGCAGGCCTTAAACCCGGAAGGGGAAATTTTGTGTTGCCATTGGCGACATGATATTCAGGATTTTGAATTGAATGCCCAAAAAGTCCATCAAAGCTTTCAACAATCTTTTCCATTTCATCACTATTTAAGTCTGAACGATCCGGACTTTATGGTCGATGTTTGGACGGTTAATCCTTCATCAATAGCTCAGCGAGAACAATTACGATGAAAATAGGTGTTGTAGTTCCAGCGCATAATGAAGAGCAACATTTGCCCGCCTGTTTGCAATCAATTCAGGAGGCGATTGAAAAAGTACCGGATGAACAAGTCGAGGTTATGGTTGTACTTGATAGTTGTACGGATCAGTCGCGCTCAATTGTACAGCGCTACGGAGTAAGCTGGATTGAATGTAATTATGCATGTGTCGGAAAGGCACGGGACTTAGGTATCCGCCAACTTATTCAAAATGGCGCAACATGGCTGGCCTGTACCGATGCTGATAGTGTGGTCAGCCCTGACTGGTTACGCTGCCAGATTTTGCATCAACCTACAGATGCAATTTGCGGTATTGTGACTTTAGATGACCTTAGCCGTTTATCAGTTATGAAACAAAAAAAATATTTATCGCATTATCAGGATTGTATGGATCATCATCATATTCATGGCGCAAATTTAAGTTTTAGTGCTGCTGCTTATATGCAAGTAGGCGGTTTTGAACCTGTTCCTTGCCATGAAGATGTTTCGCTCATTCAAAAACTGATAAGGCAGTGCTGTAATATTACATGGAGCAATTTAGTTCGGGTAACTACCAGTAGTCGACTCGAAGGAAGAGCGCCGGAAGGCTTATCAAAATTTTTAGAAAATCTTTAATTAAGCTTATTTTCTTAAGATTATTTTAATAATTAAAATATATTCTAAACTCAGATCCTCTGTTATACATAGTGTTTTAGTGTTCATTGAGCTATACCTTTTTGCTACATCACCCGATGTGGTTTTTTTTCATTATGACCATACAAATATCTAGGCCAACGCAAAGACCTTCTCAACAATAGTGCTGTATATCTGACACGATGACACAAAAAATCACAAAAGCTAAAACTCACGGTTTTCACAAATTGTTTAGATAGCTATAGATAAAATAACGAGGAGAACATTCATGAAAAAAATATTATTCACCACCCTCACTGGACTTGTTTTATTAACTAGTAGTGCAGCATTTGCAAGAACAGATCCAGCTTTACTTAATCAAGCAGCAAAAAATGTAGTCACTGTTTCAAAAGCTAAAACTTTAGCTGATGAAACAGGGGTAACCTTAACTGGTACTATTGTTAAGCATATTGCTGGCGACCATTATGAATTTAAAGACAAAACAGGTTCAATCGTGATTGATGTCGATGATGATTTGGCAAATGGTTGGCAGTTAAAGGTTGGAGATAAAGTGCGTATTGTGGGTGAAGTTGATACCCACCGCGTTAAACCGACTGAAATTGAAGTATTACAAATTGAACGTGTTAAATAATTTTTCATTTTAAATAAAAAGCTCGAACTAGATTCGGGCTTTTTTATTGAAATAAGCAAGCTTATAAATTTTTTATAATAATGAAATATAAAGTATTTTAAATAAAGGTGTGTTAAGTTGAAAATTCCATTAATAATGAAATTTTATATTTCACGGAAGTCTTATGAACGTTCGCCTGTGTTATGCCAGCCAACGAAATGAAAAAAATGAAGATTTGCTACAAGATTTACGTGATATTCTGACAGAAGCTCGTGATTTCAACGATTTAAACGGGATTTGTGGGGTGCTTTATTATGCCGATAATGCATTTTTTCAATGTCTAGAAGGCGAACAAGAGGTCGTTGAAAGATTATTTGAAAAAATTCAAAAAGATCAAAGGCATTATAATATTAAATGGTTATGCACATACTCCATTGATGAACACTCTTTTCAGCGTTGGTCAATGAAATACGTGCAGCGTAATACAAATATTGAAACTTTCTTTCTTAACATGGGAGAAAATACCTTTAACCCGCTTTTGCTGAACCAGCAAAACCTCAAATTTTTCTTAAATGAACTCTTAATTGCAGAGCAAACTAAGATGAATACGGTTAAAAAAGTTGGAATGGTGAATCGGGGAGTAAACCCGTTCTAGCTATTAGATGCGATACCGATATGGATGTGTTTGAGTTTAGGTACGATTTGTGTCATGACTAAATAGACAATTACTGAAATCGACAGCATCCATATCACTTCTAAACTTTGACTAATCACAAACATTGCCCAGTAAAAAAAGCTAAAAAGGGCAATACACAGTCCGCTTCCTTTGTAGTACCAAGTAATAAATATTCCAAAGAGCGCTGAAGAAATGATGAGATTTAGTGTCTGATTCATTCCTAGATAGTTAAAAAGAATAATTAGTAAGCATAAAGCTAACATTGATAGTAAATATACAAATATATTTTTTGCAATAAACATTCTTTATATCCTATCTGAAGATTTAAAAAGTAATCTTTCCTCTGTTTCCAGAGGAAAGATAGTACATATTCATTTTTTGAGATTCTTTTTCTATTATTGAGACTTTTTATATTAATAAAGATGACTTTATCATTTTCTCCAGATCTCTTTATTAATATTCAGCTTTCTATTTAATAGTAAAGAGTGCTTATATGTACTGAAATTAATTATAGGAAAAACAATCAATTATGTTGTAAGCTTTAGCTTACATAATTGTGAGACATTGCCTACATTTGTATAAAAAATAACCTAATTTTACAAAGTTGTATGAATAAAACTTTATATTTTACATATGTTTATTTAAAATTATTGTTGGGATGGTCTTTACATAAATAACAAAAAGTAACATCGGATTTTCAATCATTATTTTTAAATAAAACTTGATGAATTAAAAATATTATTATTAAAAAGTTAGTTAATATGAGTTTTTATAATTTGTATAATGAAAAGTAATAATTTAAAGTTATAAATTTAAAATATGTTTGTTAAAAATAGATTTCCTTATCTATTTTGATTAGGTTTGGATGATCAAAATCTAGGGAACATGGGCCACCAGACTGAGGCTAGTAATATAATAGCCATTATTTTGTTAAAAATATTTATATGTTTTGGTTTTGAAAGAAGCCGAGTACTTAGTCTGCCTACTAAGGCCCATAGGTAGAGACAAGGAAATGCTATAAGTAAAAAAATGCAGGATAAAATTGAGACATTTATCAAGATATCTTGTCCCTGTTTTGTATAGACGCTAATAACTGCAAAAGCCATCATCCATGTTTTAGGATTAATCGCTTGCATTAAAAAAGCAGCTTTAAAACCAATAGGAGGGTATTGTTCATTTTTTTCTAAAGAGATAACAGGATTGTAGTTATATAATTTCCAAGCTAGAAAGGTGAGCCAGATTAAACCACTCCATGTCATAATTTTTTGAATAACAGGGTAAGCAAGAATAGTGGAGCCAAGGCCAATACCAACCACTAATACAAGTAAGGCTGCTCCAATACAAGAACCTAAAATAACGGGAAGTGTTTTAGAAATTTTATAATGACTACTTAAACTTAAAATTATAAAGTTGGTCGGGCCTGGAGTAATTGAGGCAACAATTGCAAATAATGAAAATGCAGTGAGGTTTTCCATCTTGTCTACCTTAGTTAATTGGGAGAGACAAGATGAAATAATTAAGATTTTTAATCTTGAAGATTTGTGCAGATTTTTCTGTAAGCGGCTGGTGTTAGTCCATAACAGCGTTTAAACCAACGACTTAAATGACTTTGGTCTGAAAAACATAAGTCAGAAGCAACTTGTGCTGGAGAAATACTTCTAGCGAGTAAATCACGTGCTCGTGTAAGTCTAAGTTGAATAAGATATTGATGAGGAGCTAAATGAAAAGTTGATTTAAAAATACGGTGAATATGGTAACGGTCTAGTCCCACCATACGTGATATATCTTCTAACCCAATATCTTCAAATAAATGATCATGCAGAATATCTCGGATTTGATGGGCGATGTGGGGAACATGAATACAAGAAGATTGAGAAACTTTTTTTAACCATTTACCTTGGGCAATATATTGAATAAGCACATCTAGACTATTGTCTTTCACAATATTCATTTCTTTATAGTGTAAGTGTCGAAATGCTTGTGAAGTAATGATTGCGAGTTGTTCATCGGATTTTAATGGCGCATCAATCACTAGTTCGTAATGATCGGGGCTGTTGTGAAACAAACCTTGAAGGCGTTGCTTTAACCATTCTGGATGTAGATAAAGCATTTGGTAGGTAAAACCATCAGATGCAGGCGCATGTCCATCATGAATTTCTTCTGGCTCAAGCATAAAAACTTGCCCAGCATGACTATTGATTTGCTTTTTACGGCAATGAAATTGTTGAATGCCAGATTCAGTTACACCAATTAAATAACTTGAATGCCAATGGGGATCATAAGCATGGCCAGTAAAATGAGCACGGATTGTTTCGATACCCGTATTGGTATCTTTTGAAATATCCACCCAGTTACTACTCATAAGCACTGACCTATAAACTTCTAATTTTAGCCCCTGAAACAGTATAAAAGAGCTAAAAGTAGTTCTAGAAGATTTGTGCAAAAACTTTAAAAATTTAGTGTGCATTAAAACCAGCCTAAGGTTTAACAGGCTGGTTTTTCATTAACGTTTAAATTGATTAATCTGAACGCGTAGCCAGCCAATTACTCATTTCAGGCCAAACAGAGGTCGGAGCTTGGCTACCGGACACTACGCCCATATGGCCGCCGGGCACAGTTTTGAACGTTTTATCTTGGCTACTAATTAAATCCATAAGGGGTTTAACAGCATCGGCGGTCACAATAATGTCTGTATCACCACCTACAGCCAACACTGAACAATCAATATCTTTTAAATAAGCTGTAAGTTTCCCAAATTTGATTACACCTGTTGAGAGTTCATTATCAATCCAGAAACGTAAAATAATGTCGCGCATAACGCCACCCGGATAGGCCAGCATATTGTCGATAAATGAACTAGAGGTAGCGTGGTCGACAATAAATTCTCGGTTATCCAGATTTTTAAGAAGTTGCCAATAGGTTTTTAAATTGCCAATGGGGTCCGTTAATTTAAAACCGAGTGTGTTTTGCCATCCATGAATATGAAACACTTCACTTGGTACATGTTGGCGAATACGAAAAGGCGTATGCTTACGGACCCACTGTGCAGGTTTAGTCAGACTTCCATAGAGCTTACCCATATAACCTGCTTTATGTGTGTCGATCGGGGAAGCAAGAATCATCAGATTCTTAATATCTTTATCTTTAAATAACGCGGTATAGCAAAGTGAAAGTGCGCCACCTAAACTCCAGCCATGTAATGAAAGCTGTTGTTGTCCACTATGTATACGGACCTGCTTTAACATTTCAGGCATAAAGGCTTTTACGTAGGTGCCAAAATTGTATTTGGCTTGATTTCGGGTAGGTACGCCCCAGTCTATTAAGTAAACCTCGAAGCCTTGATCTAAAAAATAACGTATAAGACTGCGGGTAGGAAACAAATCGTAAATAAGCATGTTCACAGCTAAAGGCGGAACAATCACTAACGGCACACGGTGTTTGGCTGAAGCTTCTGTCTCATTTCTATAATGGCGAAGGCTTATAATTTCATGCTTATAAATTACATCAAAAGGTGTTTTTCCTGACAGGGCAATTTCCGACCCTCTAAAAAACAGATCTGATGCATTGGAGAGCATGTGAGGTATTTTCTGACCAGCACGCTTTTTAAGAGATGTTTTAATCGACTGTACCTGTGGAACATTCTGTCGAACTTTAAGCAATAAACTCATTGAATATAAAACCTATAAAGATGTTGCCCAGAGCAAATAACGAGCTGGTCTTTTGCGGATATTAAAGGGAATAAAAGATGAGTTCAGTGACCTAAAAGACAGGATTTTCTGTTTAAGAGATCAAAGTGAAGTTATACTAAATTAATGATTTATTTATATAAGATTTTGAAATGATTGATAAATTAAATTATAGGGCATGATTTTGTATAAAATATTTAAAAATTTAAGCTATTCTTAAGAATAGCAAAAATTTATTGGTAGGGTAATTTTGTAAAGTTTATTTGTGTTTTTTTTACATATTAAAAAATAAAATATAATTATTTTACAATCCGTTAGGAATGTAATCAGAAAGTAGTATATATGGAATTTGTTTTTAATGGTTTTTATACACTAATTTCGGCGGTCATCGTTCTATTGTTGGGTCGCTTTCTTGTCAATCGGATTGATTTTTTAAAACGTTATAATATCCCTGAACCAGTAGCAGGCGGTTTGGTCGCTGCAGTAGTTTCTTTACTTGTCCACACTTTTTGGGGATACAGTATTGTTTTTAGCAGTGAATTACAAACCAGCTTTATGCTCGTGTTCTTTGCTTCAATTGGTTTAAGTGCCAATTTTATGAAGCTTAAAGAGGGTGGTACTGCTTTAGTCATCTTCTTAATTTGTGTAGCCTCATTTATTGTTGTTCAAAATGCTGTCGGTATGAGTCTTGCAACCTTATTGGGGCTAGACCCACTTATTGGTTTGATTGCAGGTTCAATTACTTTAACCGGTGGTCATGGTACAGCAGGTGCATGGGGTGAAATTTTAGAAAGCCAGCATGGTATTCAGGGTGCTTTAGCGTTAGGTATGGCAAGTGCTACGTTTGGCTTGATTATTGGTGGTGTCATTGGTGGTCCTTTAGCCAAATTGCTTATTAATCGTTATAGCCTTGCTCAAGCAAAAACCAATGCTGAAATTCAGCAGCGTGACACGCATGTTGAACAAAATTCAGATGATCTTGCACCGTTTGAAAACCCGCATCAAGTTCGTTTAATTACTGCCGACAATGCAATTACCACGCTTGGTATGTTTGCAGCATGTTTAGCATTTGCTGAATTTATGACTGGTTTCAGTAAGGGAACTTGGTTTGAGTTACCAACTTTCGTTTGGGCGCTTGGTGGCGGTGTAATCTTAAGAAATATTTTAGAAAGCGTGTTGAAGGTTGATATCTTTGACCGCGCGATTGACGTTTTTGGTAATGCGTCTTTATCTCTTTATTTAGCAATGGCATTGCTTTCATTAAAGCTTTGGCAACTTGCTGACTTAGCAGGTCCACTTGTGGTTATTTTAGGTGCTCAAACACTGACTATGGCTTTATATGCAGCATTTGTGACTTTCCGTGTAATGGGGAAAAATTACGATGCGGCAGTATTGGCAGCAGGTCACTGTGGTTTCGGTATGGGGGCTACACCAACCGCCGTTGCAAATATGCAGGCGATTACCAATATGTATGGCCCATCGCATAAAGCATTCTTAATTGTTCCGCTTTGTGGTGCATTCTTTGTCGACTTGATTAATGCAACTGTGATTCAGCTTATGTTGAAATTTATTGCTTAATTAAAAAAAGCCCGTAAGGGCTTTTTTTATGGGGCATTTTATAGCCAACAACTTAAACCGTTAAATCTGCTGCACTTAGCATTTCTTGACCCACAATCATTTTGGCAAATTGATTGGCAATTCTTCCTGAGCGGTTGCCTTGCTGAGTTGCATATTGAATAGCTTTTAACTGAATCGTTTCCCAAGTTTCACGTTGTTGCCATTTGTATTCATTTAGCCAGTATTGAACAGTTTTTAAATACTCTTGTTGGCTAAAGCCATAGAAATTAATTTGTAAACCAAATCTGTCTGCTAAAGAAATCTTTTGTTCAATGCTGTCGCCAGGGCGTAATTCGCCATTTTCCCCGACATTTAACTCGGTATTATCTTTATTGTATTCGGCCACCATATGCTTTCGATTTGATGTTGCATAAATGAGTGTATTGTCTGAACTAGAGGCCAGTGAACCATCTAATACAGTTTTTAAAGTTGCGTAACTTGAGTCACCGGCTTCAAAGGCCAAGTCATCACAAAAGATGATAAAACGCTCAGTACGGTCTTGTAGTAAGTTAATAATCTTAGGCAAATCTTCTAAATACTTTTTCTCAAGTTCAATCACTCGAAGGCCTAAGTGGTGATATTCATTTAAACAGGCTTTTACAATAGACGACTTGCCTGTACCACGTGAGCCTGTCATGAGTACATTATTTGCTAACAAGCCTTTTGCAAAGGCTTCAGTATTTAGTTTTACTTTGGTGAGTTGGCTGTCGATATTGCACAGATGATTAAAAGAAATGAGTTGAGGTTTACGGATCGCGACGAGCGAACCTTTATTATTTTCTCTTTCCCATCTAAAGGCAATCGCCTCATCTAAGACATCTACAGAAATTTCTTGGGTTTTAGAAATTTTTTCGACTGCTTGAGTAAGCTTTTGAATTTCAAAAATAAGATTTGAAATTGTCTGACTTAATTCCATGAGCTCAACCTTTAAAAATGCATGAAAGAGAAATTGAACAATTAAACATAGGATGATAGTATCACCGTATGTTTAAGCTTACTAGTACCAATTTTAATGATTGAGCAAATTCAAAAAAGATCTCTGGTCGATGAAGTGATTCATGTCATACGTCAGAATATTAAAAATGACATTTGGAAAGTAGATGAGAAAATTCCGACTGAACCTGAGCTTGTTCAAGGTTTGGGTGTGGGTCGAAACACCATTCGTGAAGCAATTAAAATTTTAGAATATTTAGGTGTTTTAGAAGTCAAACAGGGGCTGGGTACTTTTGTACGTACGAAGAATGACTTTTCGATTGTGATTAATTCAATTCATCATTCTGATTTATATGAACACGTAGAAGTACGATGTTTATTAGAAATCGAAATTGCTAAATTAGCCGCTAGACATAGCACGCCTGAAGATATGCGCGATGTTATAGCGTGTTTAGAAGATAGAGCAGCAACAAATCAACAAGATGTTGCTAACTTCATGTTAAGTGATAAGAAACTACATTTGGCAATTGCCAAGGCGACTCATAATAAAGCTTTACAGGCAACTTATGAGTATTTCTTAAACTCAAGCTATCAATACACCTTAGAGCTAGTGACTAATAAAAATTTACCTGACCCAAACCAGCAAATACATAGTGAACTTGTTCAAGCTATTCAACACAAGTCTGAGTCAGAAGCCATGCGAATTGCGGAGTCTATGTTGGCGCCCATATTACGTTCGTTAGATTCAATTAAAGCTGACTTTGTCCAAAACCACTAAATAGCTAGATCAAGTACTATGAGTTTTATGATTGTTTCGAACAACTTTGCTGTTCCTTACTATTTAAACGTGAGGAAAGAAAAGGGAATGACGGCCTATTATTGGGCAACTCATCAATCTCAGTTAGCTCTATTTGACTCTTACGAATTGGCTTATCGCTTTTACTTTCCATCTCGACATATTTTGATTCGAAGTGAAATTAAAGCTTTCGCTCAGTAATATAATAATTGAGTACAACACCACCATATATTAAAAACATAGGAGAACTGGCTCCTATGTTTTAAAATTTATGGTTCACTGACTAATCTTAATATATTTTTTAACAGTATACTTCTTAAAAATTCTTTATAACTTTCATCTGTATTTTTGTTCGAATGTTGAACTAAATATCCATTAAGTTGAGTGATTATAATAATGGCTCTTTCTTTATATTCTTCTGAAGATATTTTATTATGAATGGGGAGGATGATTTTATAGATAAGTTCGAGATTATACTTTTGTATGATTGACAAAGCTTCATATACATAGGGCAAATGATCTGAAATAGAGAAAAACTCTTTAAATGCATTTGTGATGATCGGTTGCTCTATTTCATAAATTATATTAGTGATAATATTCATAAACCGAATTAAAGGTGGTTCATTTGCATTCAAATTAATTAAAATTTCAATACGCTGTATATAGTCACAAATTAATTTATTAAGTAAAGCTTTTAATAAAATATCTTTATTTTGAAAATAATGTTGCAAAGTACTTAAACTAATATTTGATTGAGTTGCAACTCCTCTCATACTAAATCCGGAATAACCTTTAGTAAGAAAAACTATTTCAGCATTTCTTAAGATCTGCTTTATTCTTTCTTGCCCTTTTAGTGTGGTAAAGGACTTCTTTATTTGCATAGTATCAAAGGTATCAATTTTGATCATTATCCAGCCTGTAAGTACTATTTAAAAAAAGGCATTATAAACCATGAAATTAAAAAAATATAAATAAAATATTTAAATTCTATTAAACTAAAATTAGGTCGGATGACCTATATTTTTTAAATATAGGTCATTCGACCTAATTAATGGTTAAAAAATGGGTCAAATGACTTATTTTTATTTCTTTAGGTAGGGTTAAAATAGGTCATGTTACCTATTTTAATAAAAACAAATAATACTTGTTTTTGTTGTGTGTATAAATAATTGTATTTGAATAATTATTTAAAAAGTATGATCGTTAAAACAATAATTTCTTTTTCTAGTTTTTAGTCATTTTAATAAAGTAGGGGTGGGTATTTAATTGGGTGTTTTTATAAGATTAAAAAAATTGATTTTAAATAACTCAACATAGTCTTTTTGTAATATGTGTATACAAGTTAAATAATTGTTATTAAATTGTGAAGAGAATCACACAATAGTAAAAGATAGCTTGTTTTATATATAAAACAGATTAGCCATATTTTATTTGTCGAGTTTGATTCATTTTGTTCTACAAATCTAATCATTATATATGTAGGTTATGAATATGAAAAACATTCAGAAATCACTTCTTGCAGCATTAATAGTTGCTGGTTATGCGGTAAATACTCAAGCAGCTGTTACTGGACAGGTTGACGTTAAATTAAATATCTCAACAGGCTGTACTGTAGGTGGTAGTCAAACTGAAGGAAATATGAACAAGTTTGGTACTTTAGATTTTGGTAAAACTTCCGGTACTTGGAATAACGTATTAACTGCTGAAGTTGCTTCAGCAGCAACAGGTGGCAATATTTCTGTGACTTGTGACGGAACAGATCCTGTTGATTTTACAGTCGCAATTGATGGTGGTGAACGTACAGACCGTACTTTAAAAAATACTGCTTCTGCTGATGTAGTTGCATATAACGTTTATCGCGATGCTGCACGTACAAACCTTTATGTTGTAAACCAACCACAACAGTTCACTACAGTAAGTGGCCAAGCTACTGCTGTACCAATTTTCGGTGCAATTGCTCCAAACACAGGTACACCAAAAGCACAAGGCGATTATAAAGATACTCTATTAGTCACTGTAAATTTCTAAATATAAAAAAGAAATAATTAATTGAGTAGCAGGTTTGCTCAAATATGAGTAGACCTGTTTTAAATGGAGGGAAGATGATATTCAATCGTGGTTCGGCATTTATAATTTCTTATTTTTTAATTTCTTTAGTAAATGCGGGTGAAATTGGAGCTAAATTAACTAGTCAAATTGAATTATTGCCTTCTTGTTCTGTTAATAATAATGTTGTAGAAAATAATACGGCAAATTTAAATTTTGGAACTATAGATTTTGGTGAAGCTACCACAGCTTTTAAAGGGGTTTTAGAAGCTAGTTTAGTTAATAATGGTAATTCAGGTTTTCAGATCGAGTGTGCAGGTATTTCAACTGTAAAAATAATATTTGGAGCAGGAAATAATGATAGTAATATTCCAGCTTCATTTTCACAAAATTATTATCATGCTTTAAGTAATGGTAGAGATTTTATTGCTTATAACTTGCTCTATGGTTTAAATAAACAAGTCATTAAAGCAAATGAAGCTTTTATTCTTAATGATATGAATAATAAAAAGAATATCGATATTTTTGGTCAAGCAACCCATGATGGTAGTCGTATATCTAAGGGTGAATATAAAGATATAGTACCAATTACGATTGAGTTTTAAGAAAAATGAAATACTTATATTTTAAAGCAATATTTTTGCTATCTGTTAGTCAATTTATATATGCAGCAGATCCTCAGCTCAATTCAAGCTTTAAAGTACAAGCTAAAATTGAAAATGGCTGTTCAATAGATAATATTGAGCAAAACATGGATTTTGGTAAACACTCTGCTTTATCAAAAAATAAAGTAGTGACTAATATTATTAATAGCAAAAGTACTTGGAATATCCGTTGTACGGAAAGTTTACCTGTAAGTATTTCTATAGATGGTGGTGAAAATCTTCAAAATAATACAAGACGTATGAAGAATGGTTCATCCCCTAATTATTTATCTTACAAGCTATATAACTCTAGCAGTTTATCTAATGAATATATTGTAGGTAATAAATATTTATTGCCTGCTACAACACCTACAAACCGTCTGGCAAATTTTGAAATATATGGTGTCGTTGATTTAGAAAATAATAATGAACCCCATGTGGCCGGAATTTATAAAGATACTGTTTCAATAATGATTACATGGTGATTTGTATGAACAATTCTGCATTTATTAAAAATGGCATTTTAAAATCTTTTTTATTTGCAAGTACATTATCACTTGTTACACCTGTGATGGCACAAGCAACTTTTCTAATTTGGCCGATTTATCCAAAAATTGAAGCCAATGAAAAGGCAACTGCGGTTTGGCTTCAAAATACGGGTAAGACCGATGCGATGGTGCAAATTCGGGTATTTAAATGGAATCAAGATGGCTTAAAAGATAACTATAGTGAGCAATCAGAAATTATACCAAGCCCGCCTGTAGCCAAAATTAAAGCAGGCGAGAAGCATATGCTTCGTTTAACCAAAAGCGTCAACTTGCCAGATGGCAAAGAGCAGTCATATCGTTTGATTGTAGATGAGTTGCCAATTCGACTTTCTGATGGCAACGAGCAAAATGCTTCTAAAGTAAGTTTCCAAATGCGTTACTCAATTCCATTGTTTGCTTATGGGAAAGGAATTGGCAGTGGATTAACCGAAGAAAGTCAAAAACTTAATACAAAAAATGCTTTAGCAAAACCAGTTTTACAGTGGTCAGTTCGTAACAATCAACAAGGCCAGTCTGAGCTATATCTTAAAAATAGTGGTCAGAAGTTTGCGCGTCTTTCGGCACTGAAAACTTCAAAAACAGGTAATGATATCTCTTTAGGAAAAGCTGCTTTTGGCTATGTTTTATCAAATAGCACTGTAAAGTTTGCTATTGATCAGTCGACGGCACATGAGTTGTCAAAAACATCTAAAATTTATGGTGTAGACAGTTCTGGTATTAAACAAGAATTGATCGAAATCACCAAAATGGAGGATCCATCATGATCCTTCGGCATAATAATTTATGCAAAAGTATTTTGCTGATTTTATTGTCGGGTGGATGTTTAAATATTCCAAATACTGTGTTCGCAGGCGATTTGCCTCCACCACCAAGAGACATTAATGAAATTAATCAACTTTTTAAACTGTACCTAGATTTGGTTGTGAACCAATATTCGGTCCAGCAAGTTGTGCCAGTGATTGTGAAAAATGATGAGTACTTCATACAAAAAAAGAAGCTGATTGATGAATTAGAAATTAAGATCCCTCAAGAGTTATTAACAAACACTGACACATCTTTATCGAATCAAGATGTTTTGACCTTGGGGTTTAGTGGTGACGCGAGTGATTGGATATCTTTAGATAAATTAAAAGATGTAAGTTATGAATATCAATCTTCGAACCAATACTTTAAGCTCAATTTTCCGCCCGCTTGGATGCCCACTCAAGTTTTGGGTAAAGACTCATGGTATAAGCCGGAAGTCGCTCAGTCTGGTATAGGGCTGCTCAATAACTATGATTTTTATACATATAGACCCTATCAAGGCGGTTCAACCAGTAGTTTATTTACTGAGCAGCGTTTTTTCTCTCCGTTAGGGGTCATTAAAAACTCTGGTGTCTATGTCAAAAACCAATACAAAAATGAAGGTAACGCCGAGTCTGTAGATAATGATGGCTATCGTCGTTATGACACATCTTGGCAGTTTGATAACCAAAAGAACGCTACATCTTTTTTACTGGGTGACATTATTACCGGTAGTAAAACGACGTGGGGAAGTTCTGTTCGACTAGGCGGTTTTCAGGTACAGAGAAATTATTCAACCCGACCAGATTTAATTACCTATCCATTGCCACAATTTATTGGGCAAGCCGCGTTGCCAAGTACAGTCGACTTAATTATTAATGGGCAAAAGACCAGCTCAACAGAAGTACAGTCTGGACCGTTTATTTTAAATAATGTTCCTTTTATTAACGGTAAAGGAGAAGCCGTTGTGGTTACGACTGATGCAGTCGGGCGTCAAGTCACAACATCGGTCCCATTTTATATTTCTAATACTTTGCTCAAGCCCGGCTTATTTGATTACTCATTGTCTTTAGGAAAAATCCGTGAAGACTACGGACTTAAGAATTTTTCTTATGGAAAATTTGCAAGTGCAGCCGATGCCCGTTATGGGGTAAATGACTGGCTGACTGTAGAAGGACGCACCGAGCTTTCTTCAGATTTACAGTTATTGGGTGCTGGGTCTGTACTCAAGCTTGCAAATTTAGGTGTGCTGAGTGCCTCTTTTAGCCAAAGTAAAGCCGACAAATCTATGTCTGGAGATCGAACGAAAGACTTGGAAGGTAACCAATATACAGTTGGATACAGCTATAACCGTAATCGGTTTGGTTTTAGCATTAACCATAACCAACGTGATGATGAATATACTGACCTTTCACGGCTGCAATATAGCAATTTAATTTCAGTTAATAGCAATAAAAGCCTAACGGCCAATACTTATTTTGCGACCAAAAACTCAGGAACTTTTGGCGTCGGTTATATCAATACCAAGGCGAATGACTTTAAAAATCGCTTTTTAAACTTGTCTTGGGCGCCTGTTTTACCGACTTATATGAATGGCGTGACTGTTTCATTAAGTGCCAATCGTGATTTCATCGAAAAAGAATGGAGTGCTGCATTTCAGCTTTCGATACCGCTGTTTCAGCGAAACGCGACTGTTAACTCAGGTTATGCGTTTAATAAGCAGGGCGATACTGGCTACGTTAACTTCAACCGCTCTGTTCCATCTGAAGGTGGTTTTGGTGTCGATTTAACCCGACGCTTTAATGAAAATAGTGAAGATTTAAATCAGGCACGCGTCAATTACCGCAACAGTTATATTAATACTGACTTTGGTCTGTCTGGAAACCATGACTATAACTACTGGTTTGGCCTATCCGGATCTCTCATTTATATGGCAGGAGATTTATTTGCCTCAAACCGATTAGGTGAATCTTTTGCATTGATCGATACAAACCAAGTGCCTGATGTTTTGGTCAGATACGAAAACAGTTTAATTGGCCGCAGTAATAAAAAAGGCCATATTTTTGTGCCATCGGTAACGCCTTACTATTCGGGTAAATACAGCGTCGACCCAATCGACTTACCTTCAAACTTTACAATCACACAAGTTGAACAACGGATAGCGGCTAAACGCGGTTCGGGCGTTGTGATTAAGTTCCCTGTTCATCAGTCTATTTCTGCCAATGTCTATTTGACTCAGACAGATGGCAAACCTGTGCCAGTAGGGTCTGTAGTACATAGAGCGGATCAAGAGTCTTCTTATGTGGGAATGGATGGCATTGTCTATTTAGAAAATTTAAAACCGAATAACACCGTAACGGTTCAGCGTTCGGACCAAAGTATTTGTAAAGCAGATTTTTCTGTAGATGTAGAACAAGCCAAGCAGCAGATTGTGGTGGTTAAACCTGTTACTTGTCACGAGGTATCTTTGCCATGAATATAAAAACAAAAAAATTACTCAGACATTTATGTATGTTCTCTGGACTGATGTTGACGGGAAATTTGGCTCATGCTGCATGTAGTGTGAGTGCTTCAGGTACATCCTCTATTTCGGTCCCGTCTATTTACTTAATGGAAAACGGTGAAAACTCATCACAGTTTAATTCGGGTTTGTCGTGTACGGGTTTTAGCTTGGCTTTAGCAAACATGACCTACCTAAAATATCGGGTCGAGCAAATGTTAAATTCATTTACCAATGCTCAGACCGGAGAAAAACTTAACGCCATTATTTTAGACAGTAACAATGAAATCATTAGTTTAGGCCAAGAAAAAGACATGAGTAGCTTTACGCTGGTCAATCTTTTTAGCGGGCCTGATGGCAATTTACCTTTTTACATACGGCTTCCGGCTGGGCAAAGTGTATCGCCGGGTGTGTATCAAGCCGACTCACCGTTAAAAGTAAAATGGTTCTATTCTGTACCCGCAGTCGCGATTGTGGGAATCGGGGTGTTCTTTGAGAGTCCTGGGTTTAGACGCGGTGCATTGGGTATTGGTTTTAACTGGGGAAGTGGGGCAGACTCGCTTGGTTCACTCTCAATTACCGTACTTCCAGACTGCCGAATTTTAGCTCAAGACGTAAACTTTGGTACGGCGGCGTTTGCTTCCAAGCTTGAACCTGTTCAGTCTTCTATGGGAATACGTTGCTCTGTAAATACACCATATTATGTCAGTTTAAATAATGGACTTTCCCCGCAAAATGGCAACCAGCGAGCCATGAAGTCACAAACGGGAAATACATTTTTAAAATACGATATTTTCAAGAATTCATCGAATGACCGATGGGGAAGCGGTAACGAGCGTTGGTCGAGTTTAAATGCAACAATTAACCCGGGGGTACATAACGGGGTAACTCAGCAGAACTATGTGTTTACTACAAAAATTGTGGATGAAAACGCAGACACGGTACTAGCGGGAACTTATCAAGATACGGTTACGGTACAAGTCGAGTTTTAAAAGCTGTTTTATATAGAAGATAAAAGCTCAGTTCATGGGCTTTTATCTTTAACCAAACTATTCAATTTCTAACTGATCATCATCTTTGGTAATTTTAATTTTAATTTTTTTATATTTCCGCTTATTTGGATCTAGCGCCGAGTTTATTACTTCATCGGCAAAAGGCGGGCACTGCATGAGTTTTGCATAAGCTCTATAGCCGATGCGTATTCGACTAGGCGGGCAATCGGTTCTTTTTGAATAGTATTCAATGAGTGAGTTCAGTTCTTGTAATAAAGTTTGCTGTTCCATCATACATACTTAACAATTAGATAACTCAAGCATAATAGATTTAAACCTTTTACTGTGTAGCTGTTTATCATAAGCACCCATCAAAATTGTGATGGAGTTCTCTAAAATAACTTATATATGTATTAAGTTTGTTTTGGGATAGGCTGAGGTGTTTTTTTAATTGAATTGTCACAATGGAAAGCTAAGTTAGACCTATAACAAAAACGAATGAAGATTGTTGCGAACAATAAAACCAAGAAGCAATTTTCAACTAAAGCTGGTCTGCTGTAATTAAGCTAATTCGAAAGAATTGGCTTTTTTATTTATTAAATATTATTCCTAATAATAGATTTACTAAGTTAATTCTTTTTTACTATCAAATTGAATGAAAAATATATTAAAAGAATAGCGACATTTAAGTCGCTACTCTTATAAAAAACGTTGCTTTACTCATGCTATATCAGGGTGTTTATCAGCAAGTTTTTGACGTTTTTGTTGAAGCTCCTGAATTTTCTGATCAATATTTTCAATTTTCTGTTCAATAGTTTCATGAAACTCTTCAAGTAACTCTTGTGCTTCCTCTATATTGTGAGCAATAGGCACGCCCCCAATTAAAGGCTTATTGGCTGTTTCCTTTAAATACATTGCAGTAGCAATACCTACCACCCCGCAAATCATCAAGTAATAGGCTGGAACCATCAGATTATGGGTAGTTTCAACCAGTGTTGCGGTAAGAGTTGGGGTTAAACCAGCGATAACTACTGAGAAATTAAAGGCAATACCTAAAGCGCTATAACGGATTTCAGTTGGAAATAGGGCAGGTAAAGTTGATGCCATCACTCCGATAGACATATTGAGAGATAAAGCAAGAATAAGTAAGCCTATAAAAATTTGATAATTTACTCCAGAGTTAAGTAATACAAAGGCAGGATAGGACAAGAAAATAAGAGAAAAGCTTCCAATAAAAATAAATGGGCGGCGTCCGAACTTATCACTCAAATAACCAATCACAGGTTGTACAAATAACATGCCAACCATAACCGCAATGATAATAAGTGCACCATGTGCTTCTGAATAGCCTAAGTTATGCGAAAAATAGCTTGGTAAATAAGTTAGCAACATATAGTAAGTAACGTTAGTGCTGATTACGAGACCAATGCACACCAATAAACTACGCTTATGTTTAACAAAAATTTCTTTGAAACTAAATTTTTGGGGTTTGCTTTTTTGTGCTTGTTGCTCTGAATGCTGTTGATATACAGGGGTTTCTTCAAGGCGGTTTCGTAAATATAAACCGATTATGCCCAGTGGTAGAGCGAGAAAGAAGGGAATACGCCAACCCCACTCGGCAAAACGTGCCTCACCCACGGCGTGTGTGATCAAGGCGACAGTTGCAGCCCCAAGTACAAAGCCGGCTATCGATCCAAAATCAAGCCAGCTTCCCATAAAGCCACGTTTTCGGTCCGGAGAATATTCAGCTACAAAAATCGCAGCACCTGAGTATTCACCACCAATGGAGAAGCCTTGTACAATTTTTACGATGAGTAAAAGAATAGGTGCCCATAAACCGATTGTTTCATAAGATGGAATAAGGCCAATACCAAAGGTACTGATGGACATAATAATGACAGTAATGGCCAGAACTTTTTGACGTCCGTATTTGTCACCTAAATGTCCAAAGAAAAGACCACCTAATGGACGGAAAATAAAAGGTACTGAAAATGTAGCAAGCGCGGCAATCATTTGCACGCTTGGTGAAGCATCTGGGAAAAATACTTTACCGAGAACGTATGCCACATAACCATAAACTCCGAAATCAAACCATTCAATTGCATTACCTAATGCAGCTGCAGTAATCGCTTTTTTGGTTTTTTCGTTCTCGATGATATTGATATCATCAATCTCAATAGGTTTTACTTGTTTTTCAGATGTGCGCATATCTAGCCTAAGAATTGAATCTCAGTATTTAAAGTGAAAATATACGGTTTTAAATACTGAATTAAAAAATTGCAGAATAAAGAGACAGAATAACGATAAGTTACTCAAGAAAAGGGAATTAAGAGGTCTTCTCTTAATGATCAACAAGATAGCAAAAGAGAACTAATTATTTGTTTATGTTAGAGTTTTAAATTGTGGAGAAATTGTATGGATAAAGTTACATAAGTTTACTTAGTGGTAAAACTGAATCATGGGGTAAAAAAATTATATAAAAATTGATAAAAGACATGAGATTAGCATAAAAGTTAAGCGCTATTTTTTGAGCTTAAAAGGCCAAGTTTTTTTACTTTTCATATACAAAAACTGAACTTGCCTTATATCAGGTTTTCATTAATCAAACTTCGTTGCTTCAGGGATTGACTCTAAATAATCAAAAAATTGTTGAACCTGTTCTTCAGTTACACGTGCTGTAGAAATCGGGGGTAATTCATCTCTACTAAAGAAGCCAACTTCTGGTGTTTCAATACTTGGGGTAAGCTCGCCATCAATAATTTCACACCAGAAAAATGCCTTATACACATGTAAAAACATTGGAGGATGAGGGTGCTTGGTTCTATCAGTTAAGGCTAATAATTTAATGGCTTTAACCCGCAATCCTGTCTCTTCTAAAACTTCTTTTTCTGCATTTTCCGATGCTGAGTAGCCTACATCAGCCCAACCACCGGGAACAGACCAGCGTCCATCACCAATTTCTTTTGCTAATAACAATTTATTTTCTTTAAACACAACTGCTCTAACATCTAATTTGGGAGTCGCATAACCCACATCTTGAAGAACATTATTAATAAAATTTTCTGTATTAATTTCTTTTAGTTCTAATAGATGTTCAATATGCCCTAAAAGTTGCTCATAACGTTCTTTGTCATAAACATCTTTTGAGTAATGTAAACCTGTTTGAGCAATACCAGTAATTTTATTTAGAATTTCTAGCCACTTAACTGAATCATTCATTAGAACGGGTGCCTTTAATTTATATCTTTTGCATATATTAAGGCATACTCATGCTAAGGAATATAAAACAGTTGTTAATTGAAATTTCTCGTCATGATAGAAAAGTTGTTTTATGACTAATATGTTTAATTAAACTTATTCATTATATAAATTTGATTTAATCATGAGGGGTAATCCAAGGTCATATAATAAGCCTGTTCGCGAACTCGGAACATTTTTTCTCTCTAAATTAATAAGTTTAATAAATTCTTTATTAAATTGATTTCTAGGATATTTTTCTAAAATTTCATTTCTAAAAGATAAGGGGAGCTTATATTGGTTGTCACTAATTACATCACAAGAAGCACCTTGCTGTAATAGAATAATCTCAGATGGATCAGAATCTTCTATATATCCATTCATGTGTAGACATATGGCATCTTTAATCACTTTGCTTTTCTTGCCATCAAAGTTATATTCTTTCGCCTTTTGCTCAAATTGTTTAGCGCTCTCATATGTAAAACATTGACAGCCTTTACTATGTATATGTTGCTCAGTTAGACCAATATCATGAAAAAGTGAAGCCAATAAGAGTGACTCAGGGTCAAACTGCCGGTTTTGTAAATGACCTAGGGCGGCTCCCCAGAAGTATGTTCGCCATGAATGATTGTAGATAGATATACTTGATTTTGATTCTAGTTCCTCAAGTGCGATTTTAATCATTTGAGTATCTGGTATTACAATTTGCCCTATATCAAAATCGTTACCAGTTTGAAATCGATAATAATTTATTTTTATAGAACTCAGGATGCTAGGCACCATAATTTTTTGAATTAATTTAATTTTTTCTTTGAAGCTGAGCTGACCATTTGTAGCTTGCATCCATTGATATGAACCAATTCTTATATTTTTCATTATTAGACCTCATTTTAGAGTAATTGCTCTAAAATATTGCCATAGCTATTATTTTGCAAGTTGTATCTTTTATGAAGCTGATAGCCCTTTGATTAATATGATTTTTATAGAATTAAAAGCTAACAGGAATTTCATAGGTTACAAGTTCGTATTTGGGACCAGTAAATTTTGAAACTACTTTGCCCCCTAAAGATTCAGCAATTTTGCGACTTGGGTAGTTATCTTCGGCGACGGGATAAACAAAAAAGTCTGGCTTAACAAAGTCAATTGCCCACTTTGCTACTGCTGTTACAGCTTCTCTACCATACCCATGATAGTGGTAATCTTCGCGTATCCATATGCCTAACTCTGGGTTACTTGTTTGTATACGGTGTAGACCTACAAGACCTATAAATACTTGAGAAGATGTTTCTCTAATAACAAAAATAATTTCAGTGCCAAGAGCAAAATTCTTTAGCCAATTACTCCAAGTTTGATCGAATTCATGTCTTGGTTGAGGATCCCAAGCCATATAGCGTGTGAGCGTAGGCGTAATACAGTTATAGGTTTCATCTGCATCATTTGCGGTAAATGGTTTTAGGGTAAGCCTTTGAGTAGAGAGCGTTACTGTATTTAAAGTCATAATTATCCTTGTATAAATGAATTAAATTGTTATCAAAAATATATGATTCATACTCAAGCTAAAGTAAACAATAAACTTTTATTAGGCATATATACTACGTTTTATATAAATAATTTATAAACCCAAATGAACAATAAATTTTAATTATTTATCCTTACTTTTTAATGATCTAATTTAAAACAAATGTCATTTTGTGTGCTTGACTGTAATAGGGCAGAGCACTATCCTTTGCCTGCTGGCCTACATTGCCAGCCGGCTTTGACAGGCTGATTTAGACCGCATCAGAGTTATTTCTTCTGAGGAATAGTTCTG
Source organism: Acinetobacter sp. UC24323 (assembly GCF_024151445.1). Taxonomy (NCBI): domain Bacteria; kingdom Pseudomonadati; phylum Pseudomonadota; class Gammaproteobacteria; order Moraxellales; family Moraxellaceae; genus Acinetobacter; species Acinetobacter sp. UC24323. Next base: position 69,434 of record NZ_JAHIBY010000016.1, read on the forward strand.
TGTGTAAGCTTCTCGTCTCCTCCCGTAGCGGTAGGATGATCTGCCCCCATAAAGTTGGACAGTTAGTTAAGCAGTTTTTATAAACTGGTTTCTATATTGTACAGGGGATAAACCTTGTAGCTTCACCTTGA